>JBLMXA010000575.1:0-7242 GCA_050257515.1 Acidobacteriota bacterium
GGCCAAGACAGAGGCCAAGCGTTTCTTCGCGCGCGCTGCGCGCGCGAGGAAGCTCGCTTGGCGTCTGTCTTGGCGTCCTCGGCGTCTTGGCGGCAAATCTGCGGGAGTCGCCATCCGCGCACGCCGGCGGCTTCGGCATCCCCGAGATCGGCGTGCGGCGCACCGCGATGGCCGCGGTGATCGGCCGCCCCGACGAGCCGAGCGCGCTGGTTCACGATCCCGCCGGGCTCGTGCTCGAGGACGGCTGGCACGCCTACGTCTCGGCCGGGCTGTCGCTGCTGCGCACGCGGTTCGCGCTCGCGCCGTGGGACGGCAGCGACGCGTACCTCGGCACGACGCCCGGCCCCGACGGCTACTACGCCGCGGTCAAGCCGAGCCGCGCGCTCGGCGTGATCCCGATGGTCGCGGTCACCGGCGAGCTCGTGCCGCACCGCTGGTACGCGGGCGCGGCGGTGTTCGTCGGCAACGCGACCGGCGCGGCGTTCGACGAGCACGCGGTCACCCGCTACCACCTGATCGACGGCTACGTCGTCGCACCGCAGGCGGTGGTCGGCGGCGCGTACCGCATCGGCGACGCGCTCTCGCTCGGCGCGACCGCCGGCGTCGTCGACATCCGCGTCCACGGCCGCCGCGACGTCTACCCGATCGTCAACGGCCAGGACCTCAGCGTGATCACGGGCACCGCGCCCGAGCTCGTGCTCGACGGCTCGGGGTGGGCGCCGACGTGGAGCGTCGGCGCGTTCGGCCGCCCGCACCCGCGCGTGACGTGGGGCGCCGCCGTGATCGGCCGCGTCGACGCGACGCTCGAGGGCCCGGTGACGATCACGTACTCGCAGGACGCGCCGACACCGAGCGACACGCTCGTCGGCGTGCAGCGCACGCAGCAGCTGTTGCCGTGGACGTTCCAGGCGGGCGCGAACGTCGATGTCACGCCGAACATCGAGGTCGGCGGCGAGCTGCGCTACTGGCTGTACCGCCAGTACACCCGCCAGCACACCGACATCGTCGGCATCTTCCTCGTGCGCGCGCTCGACACCGAGAAGGACTATCACGACAGCTGGGAGGCGAGCGGCGGCGTGCGCGTCCACGACCTCGCCGCCGCGCCCGCGCTCGAGCTGATGGCGGGCGCGCAGTACGACCGCTCGCCGGCGCCGCCGCAGACGATCACGCTCGACCAGCCGTCGTTCTCGCATTACGCGCTGCACTCCGGCGCGCGCTACGCGCTCGGCCGCTACCGCATCGGCGCGAGCTACATCCATTACTGGTACGAGGTGCCGACGGTCACCAACTCGATCACCGCGCCGCCGTCGAACTTTCGCGGCTCGGGCACGAACCACATCGTCACCGTATCGCTCGAGGTGAAGCTATGACCATCCCCGCGTCCGGGCGCCCGCCCGACGAGCTGCTCGCCGAGCTGTCCGCGCGCGCCGCCGACGACGTCGACTGGCGCGGCGGCCGCGTGTTCTCGCTCGTCTATCACGCCGGCGAGGACCACGAGCGCCTCGTCGCGCGCGCGCACGCGCTGTACGCGAGCGCGAACCTGTTGAACCCGGTCGCGTTCGCCGGGTTGCGCCGGCTCGAGCGCGACGTGGTCGCGATGGCAGCGGCGCTGATGCACGGCCCCGCGACGGCGACCGGCACGGTCACGAGCGGCGGCACCGAATCGATCCTGTGCGCGGTCGCCGCGTACCGCGATCGCGCGCGCGTGCGGCTCGGCCGGCCGGAGCTCGTGGTGCCGGCGACCGCGCACCCGGCGTTCGACAAGGCCGCGCACTACTTCGGCGTGCGGCTGAACAAGGTCCCGGTCGGGCCCGACCTGCGCGCCGACGTGCGTGCGATGGCCAGGGCGATCACGCGGCGCACGATCGCGCTCGTGGCCTCCGCGCCGCAGTACCCGCACGGCGTCGTCGATCCGGTCGGCGAGCTCGGCGCGCTCGCGCAGGCGCGCGGCCTGCCGCTGCACGTCGATGCGTGCGTCGGCGGGTTCGTGCTGCCGTGGCTCGAGCGGCTCGGCCGCCCGGTGCCGCGCTGGGACTTCCGCGTGCCCGGCGTGACGTCGATCAGCGCCGACCTCCACAAGTTCGGCTACGCCGGCAAGGGCGCGTCGGTGCTGCTGTGGCGCTCGCTCGCCGACCTGAAGCACCAGATCTTCGTCGCGACCGACTGGGCGGGCGGCATCTACGCGTCGCCGACGCTGCTCGGCACGCGCCCGGGCGGCCCGATCGCGGCGGCGTGGGCGTCGCTGCAGGCGCTCGGCGAGGCGGGCTACCTGGCGCTCGCGCGCGACGCGGCCGACGCGGCGGACCGGCTGCGCGCCGGCATCGCGGCCATCCCCGGCCTCGTCGTGCTCGGCAAGGGCGACGCGACGATCGTCAGCTACGCCGCCCATGGCATCGACGTGTTCGCGCTCGCCGACCGGCTGACCGCGCGCGGCTGGGCGGTCGATCGCCAGCACCGGCCGGCGTCGATCCACCTGACGGTGACGGCCGCGCATGCGCCCGTCGTCGATCGCTACCTCGCCGACCTTCGCGCATGCGTGACCGAGGTGCGCGCGGCGCCGCGGCTCGCGCGCGAGGGCACCGCCGCGATGTACGGCATGGCGGCGCGGCTGCCGGTGCGCCGGCTCGTGGCGTCGCAGGTGCGCAAGGCGATCGCGAGGATGTACGAGCCATGAAGCGCATCGCGTTCGCACGGATCGCGCAGGAGACCAACGCGCTGTCGCCCGTCGACACGACGCTGCACGATTTCGAGGGCAGCCACTACCTCGAGGGCGAGGCGCTGCTGCGCGCGGCGAGCGATGGGCCCGAGGTCGCCGGCTTCTTCCGGCGCGCCGAGCTCGCCGGGTTCGTGCGCGCGTGCGCCGCCCGCCGCGCCGAGATCGAGCCGGTGCCGCTGCTGTCGGCGTGGGCGTCGTCGGGCGGCCCGCTCGCGAAGGACTGCCTCGAGACGCTCGAGGCGCGGCTCGTCGAGGCGCTGCGACGCGCCGGTCCGCTCGATGCCGTGTACCTGTGCCTGCACGGTGCGATGGGTGCGCGCGGCATCGCCGATCCGGAGACGCGCCTTGTGCGCGCCGCACGCTCGGTCGTCGGCGGCGCACCGATCGTCGTGTCGCACGATCTCCACGGCAACCTCACGCGCGCGCGCGTCGAGGCCGCCGACGCGATCGTCGCGTACCAGACCAACCCGCACCGCGATCACGCGCGCACCGGGCGCAAGGCCGGCGCGCTCGCGATCGGCATGGCGCTCGGCGAGCTGCGCCCGCACGTCGCGTGGCGCTCGCTGCCGATGATCCTCGGCGGCGGCACCACGCTCGACTTCTGGCAGCCGATGCGGCCGGTGTTCCGCCGCATGCGCCGCGCGGAGCGCGCGGGCGACGCGCTCGCCGCGTCGGCGTTCATGGTCCACCCGTGGAACGACGATCCCGCGCTCGGCTGGTCGACGCTCGCCGTCGGGGAGGACCGCGCGGCGGCCGACGCGCTTGCCGACGAGCTCGCCGAGCTGTGCTGGGAACGGCGCCACGCGCAGCCGCCGGAGTTCGCCGGTCCGCGCGAGGCGATCGCCGCCGCGCGCGCGGCGCGCATCCGGCGCAAGCTCGGCTGCGTGACGATGGCCGACGCCTCCGACGTCGTCACCGCCGGCGCACCCGGCGACTCGACGCACCTGCTCCGCGCGCTCGTCGCGGACGCGGCCGGCATGCGCGTGTACGCCGCCGTGCGCGATCCGCACGCGATCGCCGCGCTGTGGCCGCGCGCCGCCGGCGATCGCGTCGAGCTGCCGATCGGCGGCACGCTGTCGCCGTGGTCGCCGCCGCTGGCGGTGCGCGGCACGATCGCGAGCAAGCACGACCGCCGCGGCTTCGGCCGCACCGTCGTGCTCGCGGTCGATCACGTGTCGATCGTGATCACCGAGGGGCCCTCGATGGTGATGCGGCCGTCGTTCTACACCGAGGTCGGCCTCGACCCGTGGCGCGCCGACATCGTCGTCGTCAAGAACTTCTTCCCGTTCCTGATGTTCTTCCTGCCTTATAACCGCAAGACGATCTTCGTGCGCACGTCGGGCGCGACCGACTTCGACGCCGCGTTCCGGCTGACGTTCGACGGCCCGGTGCACCCGCGCGACTCCGTCGACGACTGGCGGCCGCGCGATCTCGCGCGCCGCGGCGTCACGTGATCGCGCTCGCGCTGATCGCGACGCTCGCGTTCGCGGTCGAGGGCGCGCTCGGCTTCGGCGCGACCGTGATCGCGGCGACGCTCGGCGCCGAGGTCGTGCCGCTCGCGCAGCTCGTGCCCGCGTTCGTCCCGATCAACCTCGCGCTGTCCGCGTACCTCGCCGTGCGCGGGCGCCGCGCGATCGCGTGGCGCGTCGTCGTCGAGCTCGTCCCGCCGGCCGGCCTCGGCGCCGCGCTCGGCATCGCGATGTTTCGGCCCGGGCGCGCGCTCGAGCTCGCGCTCGCCGGCTTCGTCGTCGCGCTCGCCGCGCTCGAGCTGCTGCGACCGGCGGCCCGCCCGCTCGCGACGTGGCCGCGGCGCGCGCTGCTCGTCGCCGCGGGCACCGCGCACGGTCTGTTCGGCACCGGCGGCCCGCTCGTCGTCTACGTCGCCGGGCGCCGGCTCGCGCCGCACGCGCTGCGCGCGACGCTCGCGGTGCTGTGGCTCGCGCTCAACGCCGCGCTCGTCGCGAGCTACGCGCAGCGCGGGCTCTACGATCGTGCCACGCTGCGGCTCGTGGTCGTGTTCGCGGCCGCGCTGCCCGCCGGCGTCGCGCTCGCGTCGCGCGTGCGGGTCTCGCCGCGCGCGGTGTGGCTCGTGCTGCTCGCGGCCGGCGCGCTGCTCGCCGCGCGCGCGCTCACCTGATCCTGATGAACAGCGACAGCGGCTTGCCGCGCCGCTCGATGTCGAGCTGCAGCGAGGTCGCCTCGCGCAGCTTCGTGTAGACCTCGAGCGCCTTGTCTGCGCTCGTCAGCTCGAAGCCGTTGACGCGCACGAGCGTGTCGCCGTTCAGCAGGTTGAGCCGCGCGTACACCGAGCTCGGCCGGATCGCGTACAGCTTGAACCCGTTGGGCTTGCCATCCTTGATCGCGGGCACGATCCGCGCGCCCTTCGCGACGGCCATCGGGTTCGCGAGGATCTCGTCGATCACACCCTTCGCGATCTCGACGTGGGTGTCGTCGATCTTCTTGATGCCGGTCTCGATCGCCTGCGCGAGATCGTCGTCGGCCTGCGACGGCGGCGACGGTGACATCACCGGCGGCGCCGGTGCGGTCGCGACATCCGGACAGCTCGCCGGCATGTGCGGCCCGAGCTTGATGATGATCGTGTCGGACTTCTGCACGACCACCAGCCCGGTCGCCTCGACCGCGTCGACGAACAGCTGCACCGCCTGCTTCGGCGTCAGCTCGTTCGGCGCCATCACCGTCACCCGCGTCGCGTGCCTCGCGACGTCGCTCGAGAACACGACGTTCTTGCAGGAGAAGCCCATCACCCACGTCGCGAGGTCGACGAGCGGCGTCTCGGGCTTGAACGTGACGCGCAGCTTCGTACCCGGCCCGGCGGCCCTGCACGTGTACACCGGGTCGAGATCGTCGGCGTGGGCGATCTGGGCGACGAGCAGCAGCGCGAGCACGAGGCGAGGCATGCCCCGGTGCTAGCACGACACCCGCCCGAGTTCAGGTACGTTCGCGGCATGGGGGACGACGAGGACAAGACCGCGGCGGACAGCCCTCGCAGCCGCGAGGCCCGCGAGCGCCGCGCCGAGCTGGGCGCGGCGGACCGCTACGAGCTGCTCGAGACGCTCGGCAAGGGAGGCATGGGCGAGGTGGTCGCGGCGCGCGACGACGTGATCGGGCGCGACGTCGCGATCAAGCGCATGCTGACCGCTGCTCCGACGCCCGACGACATCGATCGCTTCCTGCGCGAGGCGCGCATCCAGGGCGGGCTCGATCACCCGGCGATCCCGCCGGTCTACGAGCTGGCGCGCGACGCCGACCAGCGCCCCTACTTCGTCATGAAGCGGCTCGCCGGCACGACGCTCGCCGCGATCGTCAAGGGGCTCGCCTCCGGCGACGCCGAGCTCGCCGCGCGCTACCCGCGGCAGCGGCTGCTGCGCGCCTTCGCGGACGTCTGCCTCGCCGTCGAGCGCGCGCACTCGCGCGGCGTCGTCCACCGCGATGTCAAGCCGAGCAACATCATGCTCGGCGAGTTCGGCGAGGTGTACGTGCTCGACTGGGGCGTCGCGAAGGTGCTCGACGAGGGCGACGAGCTGCTGCGCTCGCTGCACCACGCGGTCCGCGGCGACTCCTCGACCGAGGTCGGCACCGCGATCGGCACGCCGGCGTACATGGCGCCCGAGCAGAGCACCGGCGACGTGGTCGACGCGCGTGCCGATGTCTACGCGCTCGGCTGCGTGCTGTTCGAGCTCCTCACGCTGCGCCAGCTGCACGGCAAGGAGCGCGCGGCCGATCGCAGCCCGGCGCACCGCGCCCCCGATCGCGACGTGCCGCCCGAGCTCGACGCGCTGTGCCTCGAGGCGACCACGTTCGATCCCGCGGCACGGCTGGCCAGCGCGCGCCAGCTCGGCGAGCGGGTCCAGCGCTACCTCGACGGCGACCGCGATCTCGAGCGCCGGCGCGAGCTCGCGCGCGCCCACCTCGCCCGCGCGACCGAGGCGGTGACCGGCGGCGACGACGAGCGCGCGATGCGCGAGGCCGGCAGCGCGCTCGCGCTCGATCCGACGCTCGGCGAGGCCGCGCAGCTCGTGACCCGGCTCATGCTCGAGCCGCCGCGCGACACGCCGGCCGAGGTGGTCGCGCAGATCGCCGGCGAGGAGGAGATGCTCGCCCGCCGCCACGCGCAGAAGGCATCGCGCGCGTACTTCATGTACTTCGCGTTCCTGCCGTCGCTCGCATGGAGCGGCATCGACGTGCTCCGCTACCTGCTCCCGATCGCCGCGCTGATCGCGTTCACCTGCATCTCGGTGTGGCTCGGCAGGTGGTTCCCGACGTCGCGGCCTCGCGCGTGGCTGTCGCTCGCCGGCAACATCGGTCTGATCGGGTTCATCGCGCACCTGCTGACGCCGTTTCTCATCGCGCCCGGGATCGCGACGACGACGGCGATCGTGTCGCTCCGCAACCCGCTGTTCCGGCGGTTCCGGCTGATCGGCTGGACGATCGTCGGCCTCGCGCTCGCCGTGCTCGTACCGCTGCTCGGCGAGCTGCTCGGCTGGTGGCGGTCGACGACGACCGTC
>JBLMXA010000576.1:0-5008 GCA_050257515.1 Acidobacteriota bacterium
CGGCGCCGCAGTAGCATGCGCGCGTCGGCCGAAGACCGCGTCCTGCGCGCCTACGTCGAGGCGTACTCCGGCGAGGTCGCCGCGCTGCGCGGCCACGACGTGAGCCGGCGGCAGCCGCCACCCTACTCGGCGCTCGCGCACGGCGCCGGCGGCATCGCGTACATGTGGTGGCAGCTCGGCGACGTCCACCGCGCGCGCCGCTGGCTCGCGGCGCTGATCGCCGATCGCCGGCGCGCCGCATACGCGGTGTCGGGCGTCCAGCCGCCCGCGAGCGCGTTGCTGTACGGGCGCGCGGGGCTGCACTGGCTCGCCGCCGCGACGGGAGCCTCGACCGCGCCGTTCGTGCGGCTCGCCCGCCGTCCCGCCGACGACGTCGAGCTCGTGCAAGGCGCGCCCGGGCTGCTCGCCGGCGCGCGCCTGCTGCTCGCGCACGAGCCGGATGCGGCAGTGCACGCCGTCGCGCGCGCGCTCGCCGAGCGGATCCTCGCGCGCGTCCGCACGCGCTCGCGGCGGCCGTGGCGCTCGACCGACGCGTTCGGGTTCGCGCACGGCTGGCCCGGCGCGCTCGGCTCGCTGCTCGCGTGGCTCGCGTTCACGCGCGAGCCCCCACCGCGCTGGCTCGTCGCGTCGCTGCATCGCCTGCGCCGCGCGTGGTCGCCGCGCGATGCCGATCCGCGCTTCGCCGCGTCGTGGTGCAACGGCGCGGCGGGCACGCTGCTGCTATGGACAGCGGCGTTCGCGGCGACCGGTGACGACGCGTTCCTCGCCGCTGCGCGCACGGCGGCGGTCGCCGCGCTCGCCGCCGACGAGCAGCGCAGCTACGTCTGCTGCGGGCGCGCGGGCATCGCGTTCGCGCTGCTGTCGCTCGCGCGTCACGATCCGGCGGAGCGCTGGATCGGACACGCGCGGCGGCTCGCGGTCGCCGCGGCGGAGCCGCAGCCGATGACCTGGCCCAACGGCCTCTACTTCGGTCACCCCGGAATCGTCTGTCTCGCCGCGCAGCTCGCGTGCGATCGGCCGGAAGGGTTCCCGGCGTTCGAGCGGTGACTAATCCCAGCCCTTGTAGCTCATGCCGCAAGGCTGCATCATGCCGCCGACGACGTTCGCCAGCTGATCGTCCGGGAGCTTCTTCAGGTCACGCAGCTTCTCCGACGAGAACGTCAGGCGTGGCTTCTTCGTCTTGGGATCGCGCTTCATCGCTCGTGCTCCTTACTGGCTGTAGGTCATGCCGCACGGCTGAGGTGCGCAGTGGCGCAGATCGGTACCACCGACGACGTCGCGCAGCTGGTCGTTGGCGAGCTGCCGCAGCTTCTCGGAGGAGAAGGTCAGCTTCTTGGGCTTGGTCTCGCGTTTCATCTTCGGGCTCCCTTATCCGCGGTAGGTCAGGCCGCACGGCCGTGAAATGCACCCGCCGTTGACGTTCGCGAGCTGGTCCGGGGCGACCGGCTCGAGCGGCTTGAGCTTGTCGGCCGAGAACGTCAGCTTCTTCTTGTCCTTCGGGTCGCGCTTCATGAGGATGCTTACAGCACGTACTGGACCAGATCAGGCGCCCATGATTTCAGCATGTTGCATGGCGATATGCGCATCACGTGCACAACAAGGCTTGTGCATCAGATGCGCAATTCGATCCTTTCGCGCGCACGGCGACGGCGATACGATGGTCGTTCTTGGCGGATCGGGAGCTCATCGATGGCCGGTTCGACGTGCTCGAGCCGGTCGCGACCGGCGGGATGGGCGTGGTGTTCCGCGGCCGCGACGAGCAGACCGGCGAGCTCGTCGCGCTCAAGCTGCTCGCGAGCGAGGACGCGATCCACGTCGCGCGCGCGCGCCGCGAGATCGAGGTGCTCGCGCGGCTGTCGCATCCCGCGATCGTCCGTCACGTCGCGAACGGCGTCATGCCCGACGGATCGCCGTACGTCGCGATGGAGTGGGTCGACGGCATGACCGTCGCCGATCGCATCGTCGAGCCCGGATTCACGCTGCGCGAGGCGCTCGCGATGATCCGACCGCTCGCCGACGCGCTCGCGTCCGCGCATCGCGCCGAGATCGTCCACCGCGACCTCAAGCCGTCCAACATCCTGCTGTCCGGCAACGATCCGGCTCGTCCGAAGCTGATCGATTTCGGCATCGCGCGCGCGCGCGATGCCGTGCGCTCGGTGACCCGCACCGGCGCGACGGTCGGCACGCCCGGCTACATGTCGCCCGAGCAGGCGCGCGGCGAGCGCGTGCTCGCGCCCGCTTCCGACGTGTTCGGCCTTGGCTGCGTGCTCTACGAGTGCATCGCCGGCAAGCCGGCGTTCTCCGGCAAGGCCGCCGCGGCCGTGATGGCGAAGATCCTGTTCGCCGAGCCCGCGCCGCTCGCCGCGGCGTGCCCCGAGGCGCCGCGCGAGGTGCTCGCGCTCGTCGAGCGCATGCTCGACAAGCATCTCGGCGCGAGGCTCCGCGACGCCGCCGAGGTCGTCGCCGCGCTCGACGCGCTCGCGGCGGTTCCCGAGGGGCCGCGTCGCAGCTCGCGCCGGCTGACCGACGATGCGACGCAGGCGCCCGCCGCGCAGCTCGCCGCGCACTGCATGGTCGGCGCCGCGCGCGGCAGCCCCGACGACGTGCTCGAGCCACCGACGCCGGAGCAGCTCGCGCAGCTCGCGCACGCCGCCGACGTCTGGCAAGGCCATCTCGAGGTGGTCGCGACCGGCGGTGTCGTCGTCCATCTCGCGGGCGAGCCGGCCGATGCGTCGCAGCGCGCCGCGCACGTCGCGCTCGCGATGCGGCGGATCCTCGCCGGCTGGCAGGTCGCGATCTCGTCGCCGCGCGGCGACGTCGCTGCGGCGGTCGAGACCGGCAGCGCGCTGCTCGCGAAGGCCGCGATCGCCGCGATCTTCCGCAAGGCGAGCCGCGAGACGGTCACCATCGACCGCGGCGCCGCGCGTTACCTGGGCGACGCGTTCGACGTCGATCTCGCGGGCGACCTCCCGCAACTCCGCGGCGAGAGGGCGAAGTGACGTCGTCGCGCGACACCACGCCGCCGGCGACGCTGCCTGCGATCGCGGCGCGCACGCTGACCGCGCCGGCGGCCGGCGACCACGCGTCGGCACGCCTGCACGCGCTGGTGATCGGTGATCGTCAGGTCGCCACGTTTCCGCTGCCCGACGCCGGCACGCTCACCGTCGGGCGCTCGCCGCAGTGCGAGATCCAGATCGACGACGCCTCGATCTCGCGCACGCACGCCGAGATCTCGATCGGTCCGCCGCTCACCGTCGCCGATCTCGGCAGCGCGAACGGCACGCGCGTGCGCGACCGCCGGCTCGCGAAGGGCCAGCCGGTCGAGATCCACCCCGGCGAGCCGATCCAGCTCGGCACCGCGACGATCATCATCCAGCGGCAGGCCGCGCCGATCCGGCCGCGCCGGATGTGGACGCACGATTACTTCGAGGTGCGGCTCGAGGAGGAGTGCGCGCGCGCCACGCGCCGCGACATGACTTTCGCGGTCATGCGCGTGCACTGCACGTCCTCCGCACCGCCCGACGCGATCCAGGGTGCGCTCGGCGAGGTCGCGCGACTGTCCGACGTGATCGGCGAGTACGGCCCGAGCGACTACGAGATCCTGCTCGTCGACACCTCGCCCGACGAGGTCGAGCTCGCCGAGCGGCGGATCATCGCCGAGCTCGCGCGCCACGACGTGTCGGTGCGCGTCGGCACCGCGATGTATCCGCGCGACGGCCGCAGCTCCGACGAGCTGATGTCGCGTGCCGACACGGCCGCGCGCGGCATCGCGACGCGCGAGATGGGACCGCCTCGCATCGAGGTGCTCGCGGAGAGCACGATGCAGGATCTCTACGCGCTCGCGGCGCGCGTCGCGAACGGCACGATCAGCGTGCTGATCCTCGGCGAGACCGGCGTCGGCAAGGAAGTGCTCGCGGAGAAGATTCACAAGCTGTCGCCGCGCGCGACCAAGCCTTACCTGCGTCTCAACTGTGCGGCGCTGTCCGAGACGCTGCTCGAGAGCGAGCTGTTCGGCTACGAGCGCGGCGCGTTCACCGGCGCGGTCGGCACCAAGCAGGGGCTGCTCGAGACCGCGAACAGCGGCAGCGTGTTCCTCGACGAGGTCGGCGAGCTGCCGCTCGCGATGCAGGTGAAGCTGTTGCGGGTGATCGAGGAGCGCGTCGTGCTGCGCGTCGGCGGCCTCAAGCCGCGGCCGCTCGACGTGCGGTTCATCGCCGCGACGAACCGCGATCTCGAGACCGAGATCGCGCGCGGCACGTTCCGCCAGGATCTCTACTTCCGCCTGAACGGCGCGACGCTCGTGATCCCGCCGCTGCGCGAGCGGCTCGGCGAGATCCCCGGGCTCGCCCGCGCGTTCCTCGACAATGCCGCGCGCCAGTCCGGGCTCGCGCGCGCACCGGAGCTGTCGCCGCAGGGGCTGCAGGCGATGCTGCAGTACAGCTGGCCCGGCAACATCCGCGAGCTGCGCAACATGATGGAGCGGGCCGTGCTGCTGTCCCAGGACGGCCCGATCCTCGAGCGGCACCTGCCGATCGAGAAGATGCGCGTGACGTTCGCCGCGCAGCCGACGGCACGCGCCGCGACCGCGCCGATCGCGCCGCCCGCGCTGGCCGCGCTCGACTCCGAGCCGCCGCCGACCTCGCCGGTCGCGCTCGTGCCTCCACCGCGCGCCGCGCCGGCATCCGGCAAGCCGCCGAGCAACCCGGTGCTGCGGCGCGGGCCGAAGCTGTCGCGCGGCGAGGAGCGAGCACAGATCCAGGCGGCGCTCGAGAAGTGCGGCGGCAACCAGACGCGCGCGGCGAAGCTGCTCGGCATCGGCCGGCGCACGCTGATCAACCGCGTCAAAGAGTTCGGGCTCGCGCGCCCGCGGTCGCCGCGATGACCGCGCGCAGCTGGCGCGCCGACGACGTGGTCGTGCTCCGCACGCCGCTGTTGCCGGTCGAGACGCTCGCCGAGTGGGCGCGCGCGGCGGATCCGCGGCAGTTCCTCGGCGAGCTGCTCGCGCAGC
>JBLMXA010000577.1:0-2836 GCA_050257515.1 Acidobacteriota bacterium
CGCGACGACGATCGGCGGGATGACCGGCGGGTTGATCGCGCTGATCGTCCCGTCCGACCTGCTCGCCGGCATCTTCGGCATCGTCATGGCGATCACGTCGATCGCGATGCTGCGGTGGTCGAAGGTGCGCGACAGCGGTCGCTTCGAGCCGAGCGACGTGCCGGTCGAGGGCGCCGAGCACGTCGGCACGCTGGCCGGCAGCTACTACGACGAGGTGCGCCGGGGCGTCGTCCACTACCAGCCGGCGCGGATCGCGACGGGCTCGTCGATCGCGGTGCTCGCGGGCGCGGTGTCCGGCCTGCTCGGCGTCGGCGGCGGCTTCCTGAAGGTGCCCGCGATGAACCTCGGCATGGACGTGCCGATCCACGTCGCCGTCGCCACCAGCAACTTCATGATCGGCGTCACCGCGGCGGCGAGCGTGTTCGTCTACTTCGGCCGCGGCTACGTCTACCCGCTGCTGGTCGCGCCGGTCGCGCTCGGCGTCGTGATCGGCGCGCTCGCGGGGACGGTGCACTCCGGCCGCGCGAGCCACGCGCTGCTCAAGCGGATCATCGCGATCGTGCTGATCCTGGTCGCCGTGCAGATGGGCCTGCGCGCGTTCGGAGTCCACCTTGGCGCTTGATTCGCACGCCGCGCACCGGCTCGTGCAGTGGGTGCTGCGCGGCGGGCTCGCGCTCGCGACGCTGCTGCTCGCGGTCGGCCTCGTGCTCGCGCTCGCGTCCGGCGACCACACGGCGGTTCCGGTCCGCCTGCACGACGTGCTGTCCGAGGGCGCGACGGCCGACCGGCTGATCGCGATCGGCCTCGTGCTGCTCGCGTTCACGCCGGTCGTCCGCGTGCTCTCGCTCGTCGTGATCTGGGCGATCGAGCGCGATCGCAAGTTCGTGCTCGTCGGCCTCGCGGTCGTCGCGGTGCTCGCCGCGGCGATCGCGACGGGGCACGGCTAACGCTTGATCGCGAGCGACGACGCGCGCGGCGCCGGCCCTTCGGGCCACAGCAGGTGGTAGAGGCGCAGGCTGATCAGCAGCAGCGAGTACTCCTGGAGATCGCCGCCGGAGTCGCGGAGCACCGAGAAGTTGAAGTCGACGAGCGCGAGGCCGTCGCTGACCCGCGCCATCAGCTCGTCGATCGTCGGCGGCGCCGCCGCCTGGTCGAACGCCCAGCCCGACAGCTTCGTGCGCAGCGCGTCGAACATCGGCTTGATCTTGACGTTGAGCGCCGCCATCCGGTTCGGGCGCAGCCACTGCAGGATCATGCCGGCGAGCGCGCGGCAGTCGCCCGCCATCGCCTCGGCGCCCATCGCGGGATCGACGAGCCCGACCATCGCGGGCATGACGGTGCGCGTGTCGATGATGTTCTTGAACAGCAGCGCGCCCGGCGAGATGTTGTTGTGCGCCATGCCGTGCTCGTGCAGCGCCGCGACCTGGCGGACGACGAGGAAGCCGAGCGCGAGCGCGCCATCGACCTGCAGATCGACCTCGGCGATGCGATCGCCGAACCGTGGATCGTCGACGTACTCGCTGAACAGCAGCAGCGAGCTCGAGTTCGCGTCGTAGATCACCTTGTGCAGCGAGGTCAGCAGCCCCTGCCGCACGCGCTTCAGGATCGGCCAGAAGTAGCGCTGCCAGTTCTCGACGAACGAGCGCGGGTCGGTGACCTTCGTCAGGTCGATCACGGTGACGAGCTTGGGGAACACGTTCGAGTCGGGGAACCCGCCCGAGTGCACGAGATCCTGGCGCGGTGCCGCGAGGAAGATCGCGTGGCCGCGCACGCGGCCGAGGCTGCGCTCGACGTTGTAGCCCCACTCCCACATCGCGCTCTCGGCGGCCTGCACGACCTCGGCGGTGATCGACGGATCGAGCGCGCCGCCGACCACCGAGTCGACCGCACGCGCCTTGTCCTCCTCGACCGACGTCTGGATCCGCCGCAGCGACTTGCGCGGCGACTCGTCCGCGAGCTCGCGGAGCAGCCCCTTGAGCTCCTGGACGACCGCGCCGACCGACGGGAACCGCTGCGCCGGATCGCGCTCGAGGCAGCCCTCGATCACGCTGCGCACGACGGTCGGTACGCTGTCGGGATAGAACACCTTGCTGCGGCCACCGACGACGACGCCCTCGGCGATGCGGATCAACAGCGCCCACATGTCGTCGGCGGGCCCGTAGAGCAGCTGCTCGGTGAACAGGCCGTGCAGCGCGCCGCCGATGGCGTAGATGTCGAGCGCGGTCGTGATCGGCGAGTCCATCAGCGCCTGATCGATCGTCTCGGGCGCGACCGACCAGCCCGGCGAGCCGAAGATGCGGCCCTTGTAGTACGTGCGATAGGTCTGGCTGCCGATGTCGTCGAGTGACATCGCGAGATCGAAGTCGAACAGGTAGGCGACGTTCGCGCCCTGATCGACGAGGATGTTGCGCAGCGTGAAGTCGCGGTGGACGAGCCGCGCCGCGTGCAGGTTCGCCAGGCCCTCGAGCGCCTGGATCAGCAGCTTCGTGCGCGCGCGCGGCGTCAGGTTGTGCTTCGTGATCGCCTCGAGCAGCGTCATGCCCATGCGCGGCGTGACGAACAGGTAGTTGTCGGCGATCGGCGCCGACACGTACGTCGGCAGGATGTTCGGGTGCTCGATCGCCGCGATCCGCGCCATCGCGGCGAGGTTGTTGTGGTGATCGCGGCGCGTCACCTCGTCGGTGCGCAGCTGGTAGAGGTAGTTCGCGTGGAACACCTTGCCGACGACCGGCTCGACCGCGCCGGTCTGATCGTCGCGGCGCTCGAGCTCGTAGACGGTGCCCATCCCGCCGTTCGACAGGTGCTGGCCGAGAGTGCGATAGAGGTAATGGTTGTA
>JBLMXA010000578.1:0-2789 GCA_050257515.1 Acidobacteriota bacterium
TGGGAGGACTTCGTGCTGTCCGAGGGCACGGTCAGCTACCTCGCGGCGCGCGCGCTCGACGTCGTCGCGCCCACCGTCGGCGCCCAGGTCTGGCAGGACTACGGAAGCCAGCTCGCCGCGATCTCGCCGACCGCGCCGGTGTGGCCGCAGTCGTGCGGCACCGTCGACATCATCAAGGACAACCTGTTCTCGCAGGCGCCATACATGCGCGGCGCGTTCTTCTACAAGGCGGTCGCCGACAAGGTCGGCGCCGCGCAGCTCGACGCCGCGCTCGCGACGTTCTTCCAGACCTACCAGGGCGGCAGCGCGCACATGGCCGACATGCTCGCGACGATCCAGAGCGTGACCGGTTACGACCCTACGACTTGTGCCCAGATGTGGCTGCTGGCGACGACGGTGCCGGCGCCGGGGCCGTGCCCGTAGCGGCCGCGGCTTTGCCACGGGGGGGGGGTCGGTGGGGGCGTGGTCGTGGTGGGGGGGCGGCGCGTGGTAGCTGACCGTGCCCTCGGACAGCACGAAGTCCTCCCAGCACGCGATGCGGATGCCGTCGCCGAACCAGCCGTGCGCGGATTCGTGCACGTTGGTCTCCTCGGAGGACAGCGCGATCGACGCGATGTGCACGAACGGGTGGTGCTCCATGCCGCCGAACGCGCCGCGCGGCCAGCCGACCGACACGGCCCCGAACTTCGGGCCGAACCGGTACGGCCCGAGCGTCTGCTCGAACCAGTCGAACGCGGCGACGAGGTGCGCGGTGCCGGCCTGCGCGTTCGCGAGCTCGTTCGGCCGGTACCACACCGAGATCTGCGTGCCCGCGGTCGTCGTGCCGAGCGGCAGCTCGGTGTACGCGTCGTACGTCCACGCGAACTGATACGCCGGCGCGATCGCGAGCGACGTCGGGTACACCGCGAGCTTGCCGTCGGGCACGCCGGTGAGCTGCGCGGCGAACGTCGTGCCGTCCGCCGGCTCGGAGTGGCACGGGAACAGGTTGCCGCAGTAGTACGGCCAGTCGAGCGTGTAGCCGTTGACCGAGTCACCCTGAAACGGGTGCATGTTGGAGAACGTGTAGGCGACGTCGATCGCGATCGGGTCCTTGTCGGCCGGCAGGCCGAGATCCATGTGCTTGCTCGCGACGGAGTAGGGCAGGTCGGCGCCGTTCCATTGCACGCTCGCGATCTGCAGGTCGCCGACCTCGAGCGTCGCGCCGGGCGTCGTCGACGGCGCGAACGTGACGTGCGCGGTCGCGGTCAGCGCGGTGACGTCGACCTGGAGCTGCGTGTCGGTGACGTCGCGATCGAGGTTCGCGGTCGGTGCGATCGGCCCCGGCGCGTCGGGCGGCGCCTGGTTGTCGCCGCACGCCGCGAGCACGATGATGACGACCGCACGCTTCATCAGCGGCGCCGCACGCTCTCGATGACGACCGGCGTCTGCGGCGCGTCCTTGGCGAACGGGCCGGCGGCGCCGGTCCTCACCGCCTTGATCTGGTCGACGACGTCCAGGCCCTCGGTGACCTTGCCGAACACCGTGTAGCCCCAGCCCTGGTCGTGCTTGCCGGTGTGATCGAGGAACCCGTTGTCGGTGACGTTGACGAAGAACTGCGCGGTCGCCGAGTGCGGATCGTTCGTGCGCGCCATCGCGACGGTGCCGCGCGTGTTCTTGAGCCCGTTGTCGGCCTCGTTGTGCACCGGCGCGCGCACCGGCCGCTTCTCGTACGCCTCGTCGTAGCCGCCGCCCTGGACCATGAACGTCGAGATCACGCGGTGGAAGATCGTGCCGTCGTAGTGCTTCGCATCGACGTACGCGAGGAAGTTCTCGACCGTCTTCGGCGCCTTGGCGGGATCGAGCGCGATGGCGAACGTGCCGAGGTTGGTCTTTACTTCGACGATCGGATCGGGCATTCGAAGATAGTAATGCCGCCGATCCTGTACTGGAAGAGCACCTGAACGTCCTGTCGCAACGCGAGGAGTTCCTTGCGCCAACGAGAGGTCGACTTCGAGTCCGTCGACTACGCCAAGCAGGGCCTCGACGAGGCGACCGTGCTGTCGCTCGTCGCCAAGGCCGGCTCGGTCGCGACCGTGCTCAACACGCGCCACGAGACCGCGAAGGCCAAGGGCTGGGGCGACAAGCCTCCAGATGCCAGGACGTTCGCGAAGGCGGTCGTCAAGGAGCCGAACTTGCTGAAGCGGCCGCTCCTCGTGGTCGGCAGCAAGGTGATCGTCGGCTTCGACGAGGCCGCGTACAAGAAGCTGTAGCGTCAGACCGACGCGGCATGGTCGCGCCGTGCACACCGCTCATCACGTCGATCTCGCCGCGCGCGTGACGCGGCTCGTGCGCGCGTCCGCGGCCGAGCGCGTCGACGCTCCGGATCGCCGGTTCGTGCTGTCCGCCGGCACGCGCCTGCTGCTGATCGGCCACCGGCCAGATCCGCTGCACGGCGAGCTCGCCGAGGTCGAGCCGCTCGACGGCCCCCACGAGGGCGAGCGGCTGCTGGTGTTTCCCGAGAACGTGCTGTAGGTACACTCGACGCGTGCAGATCGCGGCGTTCCCGGCAGCCGACCAGGGGCTGCGGCGGCAGGCGGCCGAGCTGCTCGTCGAGGCGTTCCCGCACGACAACGGCTGGCCGACGTTCGAGCTCGCGCGCGAGGAGGTTGGCGAGGCGCTCGCGCCGGAGCGCCGCTGCCTCGCGGCGGTCGATGGCGATCAGCTGCTCGGCTGGATCGCCGCGATCCCCGAGTACCGCGGGCGCGTCTGGGAGCTGCACCCGCTGGTCGTGCGCGCCGGCGCGGGGGGCC
>JBLMXA010000579.1:0-2616 GCA_050257515.1 Acidobacteriota bacterium
GCAGCACTCGGCGTCGTGCGAGCACGAGTTGCCGTTGACGATGCACCACGACGCGTTGCCGCAGGTGCCGCTCGAGTTGCAGAACCCGCCGCAGCACTCGCTGTTCATGCCGCACGGGTTACCGGAGGACTTGCAGTTCGCGTTGAGCGGCGTGCACGTGCCGTTGCTGCACAGACCGCCGCAGCACTGGCCGTTCGAGGTACACGACCCGTTGTCGGCCGTGCAGCTACCCTGGCACACGCCGCTCACGCAGCTGACCGAGCAGCAGTCGGTGTTCGACGCGCAGGTCGTGCCCGCGGCGGAGCAGGTTGTCGGGTTGACGGTGCAGCCGCCTTGCGGATCGCACACGCCGGAGCAGCAGTCCGCGCCTGTGGCGCAGTTGCCGCCGTAGAGCCCACACACGATGCTCGCGTCGGGCACTCCTGAGTTGCCGTGCTTGCTGCCGCAGGCCGCAAGCCAGGCGATCGCCAATGCGAAAACTAACGAACGCGCATTCATGTGGTCTCCCCTTGTTTTTCAGTGCTTCGTCGAACGATGCGTAGCTGCAGGCGCCGGATCGATCTCGATCTCGGGCTCGGGCTCGGCGGCCGCGGTCGGCACGACCTCGGCGGGCTTCGTCGAGCTCCAGGACTGTCCGTCGGTGACGCGCAGCGCACGGCCGCGGTACCGGACCTCGACCGTACCGTGGTCGACGGTCACGTCGGCGCGCTCCCCTTGACGCGCGACGCGGAAACGAGTGCCAACCACCTTCACGATCGTATCACCGGCGCGAACCTCGAACGCGGGCCGGTCGCCCCGGGGGGCGACCGAGAACCACGCCGCGCCCTGCTCGAGCAGCGCGGTCGGCTGCGCGCCGTCGCGCACCATCTCGACGACGCTGTCGGAGTCGAGCGTGATGTGCGCGTCGCCGAACTGCACGGCGGACGGCGCCGCGCCCGACACGATGCGCGCGGGCTCGGTGTCGGCGACCGAATTCGCCGCGGTGCCGTGCGGACGTGTCGCGAACAGCACGAGCAGGCAGGCGGCCGCGGCCGCGACCGGCACCGCGACCCACAGCCACGTGCGGCGTGGCGCCGGCTGGGTCTCGCGCGTCGCGATCGCGCCGGTGACGGTACCCGAGCCGTCCAGTCGTGCGAACACGCCGCGCTCGACGCGCGCCCAGGCGACGTCCGACAGGTTCTCGACGGGCGGTGCCCCCACAGGTTCCGTCATGACTGACCTCCTCCCAGCTCGGCCAGGTACCCGGCGAGCACTGGATCCTTGCTGGCGCGCTTGAACAGCTCGCGACGCGCGCGCCACACCCGCGTCTTGACGGCGACGGTCGAGCTCTCGGTGAGCTGCGCGACCTCGCTCAAAGACAGGCCATCGATCACCGCGAGCGCGAACGCGATGCGGTGTTTCGGATCGAGACGTTCCATCGCCGCGTACAGCCGGCGCGCGGCCTCGCGCGCGTGGGCGATGCGGTGCGCGTCGGGATCGCGGTCGGTGACCTCGTCCTCGACGAGCTCGAGATCGACCGACGGCGGCTTGCGCCGGCCGATCGAGAGGTACGCGGTGCGCGTCGCGATCGTCTGGCACCACCGCGATAACGTGCTGTCGCCGCGGAAGCTCGGCAGCGCGCGGAAGATCTCGAGGAACGCGTCCTGGAGCAGATCCTCGAGCTCGCGGTTCGCGCCGAGGATCCGGAACAGCGTGTGGTGCACCGCGTGCTTCTGCGTATGGAACAGCTCGCGCTGGGCCACGCGGTCTCCCTCCGCCGCGCGGCGTGCCAGTGCTAGATCGTTGCTCCTCGCCGTGGATAGAGCGGTGGCCACGTACTTCTAGTGGGCCCGAGTTCGCGAAAAGTCGCAAGAAAGTGCGGGTATGTGTTGCTCGCCGTGTACCGAATGGGACGCGTCGAGAACGGAAGCTATTTCGACAACCTCCCGGGGCAACGCGCCCCGCGTGTGGGCGCGGGTACCACGATGCAGCATGTTACGGTCGCGCCGTGAGGCGCTGGCTTGCGTGTCTCGTCACATTCGCGAGGCTCGCGCACGCCGATCCGGACGATGTCGTCTCGCGTCCGCTCGTGCTCGCGGCCGGCCAGCTCGAGCTCGACGCGACCGCCGAGGTGAACCTCGCGGCCGGCCAGATCGCGCACCCGCTGTCGCTCGCGCCCGACGCGTGGCTCGGCGCGACCTCGCGCTGGACGGTAGGCATCGTGCACAGCGATCCCGCGGTCGATCGGATCGAGCCGGGCGCGACGTTCTGCTTCACGACCGGCGTCACCGGCTGCAGCCGCTTCTATCGCGGCAGCGGCGTCGACGTGCGATGGAGCGCGCGGCAGGGCGAGCTCGCGGTCGCGCCGCGCGCGCGCCTGCTCCTGCGCGATGTCGATCCGTGGAAGCCGGCGGTCACGCTCGGCGCGCTCGTGCGGTGGACGCGCGGCCGGTGGGCGGTGTGGAGCGACCCGTATCTCCAGCTCGGGCTCGCGAACGTCGACGCGGGCAACCGCCACGCGCTGTTCGTGCCGATCGGCGTGTCGATGCAGCCCGGCTGCCGGTGGGCGATCGATCTGCGCACCGGCTGGGACTCCGACTTCGCGGTGATCACCGATGGCTGGTACGTCCCGTTCTG
>JBLMXA010000580.1:0-9410 GCA_050257515.1 Acidobacteriota bacterium
TCGGCGCGATGCGCGGCGCGCTGGTCGAGTCCTTGCGCGGCGTCGACACCGTCGTCTACGACACGCACTTCTTGCCCGAGGAGTACGCGCGGTTCCCCCACTATGGCCACTCGACGCCGGATCAGGCGCTCGACATCTGCGTCGAGGCGGGCGTACGCCGGCTCGTGCTCTATCACCACGCACCGTCGCACTCCGACGAGCAGATGGATCAGATCGCGGCGAAGTATCTCGCCAAGGGCGCCGGCGTCGGCATCGAGGTGCTGACGTCGTTCGAAGGCATGACGCTGCCTATCGGCGCCGAGCTCGACTCGTTCGGAGGCTCGACCAAGATCGGAACCGGGGTCACGTGAAGATCCGGTTCTGGGGCGTTCGCGGTTCGTTCGCGATGTGCGGCCGCGAGTTCCTGCGCTATGGCGGCAACACCTCCTCGATCGAGCTGCGCAACGTCGCCGGTCAGCGCCTGCTCGTCGATCTCGGCACGGGCGCGACCGAGCTCGCGAAGCAGCTGATGACCGAGGAGTTCGGCAAGGGGCAGGGCGAGCTGCCGATCCTGCTCACGCACACCCACCTCGATCACATCCAGGGGCTGCCGTTCTTCACGCCGTTCTTCATCAAGGGCAACGAGATCCGCATCATGGGCGCGGATCCGATCACCGGGCTGTCGCTCCAGGCGACGCTGCAGAACCAGCTCGCGCCGCACTACAGCCCGCTCAACGGGCTCGAGAACCTCGCGGCCGGCGTCAAGATCGAGAGCTTCCAGCCCGGCGCGAAGATCGTGCTGCCGGGCTTCGTCGTCGGCACCGCGGCGCTGCCGCACGGCAACATGTGGACGACCGCGTTCCGCATCGTCGCCGACGGCAAGACGGTCGCGGTGCTCACCGACGTCGAGTATCCGTCGGTCGACGAGCCGCTGCCGGAGGCGCTCGAGCTCGCGCAGGATGCCGATCTGCTGATCCACGACGCGATGCACGCCGATCTCGACTACGACCAGCGCCGCGGCTGGGGCCACTCGCCGGCGCGTGCCGGCGTCGTCGTCGCCGAGCGCGCCGGGGCCAAGAAGCTCGCGCTGTTTCACCACAGCCCCGACGCGACCGACGACGTGATCGACGCGGTGGTCGAGCGCACGAGCGCGGGCACCGCGGTGCCGGTGATCGCCGCGGCCGAGGGCGCGTACCTCGACGTCTGAAAGAAGGCCGCGCGCTTCGCGCGCATGAGCGACGGGCATCGGGCGTCAGGAACGGAGAACCGGAACAGGAACCAGGACAGTGAGCGCGGAACGTTCTCGGCTCCGCTTCCGGTTCCGCTTCTCTGTTGAATTCCGGATCGCCTCGGGACGCGCGTTCACGGGAAGCTGATCACGACCTGGCCGGGCGCGCCGTCCTGGGCCGCGCTGCAGCCGCCGCTCGTGCCGGGCGCGCCGGTGGCGCCGCCGGCGGACGTCGGGGACGCGTCGCAGCCGCCGAGGCACGCGCACGCGCCGCCGCCACCGCCGCCGGCGGAGCGGGTCCCGGCGACCGCCGCGGCTCCGCTGGCGCCGTCGGTGCCGGCACACGCCGCGCCGCCCGCGCCGCCGATGTCGCCGTTCTGATCGGAGGTACCCGCGCCGCCGCCGCCGCCGGCGACGACGTAGTCGGTGGCCGGCGACACGAGCTGGAACGTCGTCGCGCCACCACCGCCGTTGCCCGCCGCGGTGTCGCCGCCGCCGCCACCACCGCCACCGCCGTAGCCGCCGTTGCCGCCCGCGCCGCCCGGCTGCGTGCCGGTCGCGCCGGCGCCGCCGAGGCCGCCCGGTGGCGCCGAGGCGCCGGCGCCCACCTTGCCGTTGCCGAAGCCGCCGGCCTTGCCCCCCGCGCCGCCGGCGTAGCCGCCCGCGGTCCCGGTCGTCGAGCCGCACGTGCCGCCTTGCCCGATCGTGATCGCGAACATCGCGTTCGCGGCCTGCCCGGTGAACGTCTTCTTCGCGTAGCCGCCGGCGCCGCCGCTCGCCGCCGCGTTCCCCATGTTCCTCGCGCCGCTCGCGCCGCCGCCGCCGTACGCCTCGACGATCATCGACGTGCACCCGGACGGCAGCGTGAAGCTCGAGTCCGACGTGAACGTCAGCGGCGCGCCCGGGCAGCTGCCCGCCGGGTAGCACGTGACGGCGACGTTCGTGATCGGCGCGCCCGCGATGCTGCCGCCCGCGTTCGCGACCGAGCACGCCCCGCCCGCCGGCTGCGCCGCGATCGCGACCGCGTAGCGTCCACCGTCGGCGATCGCGATCGCGAACGTGAACGCGCCGTCGCTCGCGACCGGCAGCTGGTCGCTCGTGTTGTCGGCGAGCACGAGCCCGCCGCCGGTCAGCCCGGTGACCGTGCCGCCGATCGTGAAATAGCCGGCCGGCGCATCGGCCGGCGCATCCGCGGGCTGGCTGCGCTGTTGCTGGAAATCGAATCGACCGCACGCGCCCACCAGCGCGGCGACGGCGAAGACAGCTCGCACGATCTTTAGGGTAGTCCCTGTACCGGTCGCGACGCACGGTCTTGACACGCAGACGTTGCGTGTGGGTGTTGGACCTAGAAGCGTGCCACGGCGAACACACCGCGCCCCGTCGGCACGAGCGTCGAGCGCCAGCGACGGGTCCTCCGGCGCGCCGTACGTGATCGACCGGATCGCTCGCCGCGAACGCGAGCTCGGTGACGCCGGCGCCCTACGATCCGGGAAACAGGGCGCGCTCGATGAACGCCGCGAGCGCCGCGCGTGCTCGCTCGCGATCGATCGCCGGCGGCACGAGATGGACGGCGAGCCCGTACGCGCACTGCATGCAGCTGCCGTACAGCACGTACGCGAACGCGTCGGGATCGGGGACCTGCTCGCGCGTCGTGATCGCGGCGATCAGCGCCGAGATCCGCTGCACCGCGAGCTGCTCGAACGCGCGCCGCAGCTCGGCGACCTGCGCGTCGCGCAGCGACATCTCCATGAAGCTGCGCGTCAGCTGCGGCCGCGACAGCACGTGCTCGAACAGCACGCCGACAGCGGCGCTGATCGTCTCGTGCCGGGTGCGGTTGCCGAACTGCTCCGGCGTCAGCCGCTCGACGGTCTCCTCGTACGCGCCGACGATCGTGCGCCGCACGATCTCGAGATAGACCTCGTGCTTGTCGTCGAAGTAACGATAGAACGTGCCGACCGAGACGCCGGCCTTCTGCGCGATCTCCGGCGTGCCGACCGCGTCGTAGCCGTGGTGCGCGAACAGCTCGGTGGCGGCATCGAGCAGCGCCTGGTAGCTGCGCCGCGAGCGCTCCTGGCGGAACTCGGGATCCGCGGGCTCGCGCAGCACATCGACCGGCGAACGGGCACGGCGGACCACGATGATCAGAATGCCCTTGACCGCGCTGGCGGTCCAGCGCAAAATTGAAACAAGTTTCAGTTTCTTGGCTCGGGAGGCCATCTTGGTGAACACCGCGGAGAAGCTCGCAGGTCCATCGATCGAGACGCTCGAGGCCGTCCTCGACGTCACCTACACCTGGGGCTATCAGGAGACGCGCGAGAAGCTGCGCGATCTCTACGACAAGGCGGTGCGCGCCCAGTGGATCTCCGACGAGGTGCTGCCGTGGCAGACCAACGTCGATCTCGACCTGCCGATGGGGCCCGAGCAGCTGATGCCGCTGTTCGGCTCCGACATCTACACGCGGATGACCGAGAAGGAGCGCAAGGCGCTCAACATCGAGACGTTCTCGTGGACGCTGTCGCAGTTCCTCCACGGCGAGCAGGGCGCGTTGCTCGCGACCGCCCAGCTCGTCGACTCGGTGCGCGATCTCGACAGCAAGCTGTACGCGGCGTCGCAGGTCGTCGACGAGGCGCGCCACGTCGACGTCTACAACCGCTACGTCCACACGAAGGTCGGGTTCTCCTATCCGGTCAACCCGCACCTCAAGACGCTGCTCGACATGATCCTCAAGGACAGCCGCTGGGACATGAAGTTCCTCGGCATGCAGATCATGGTCGAGGGTCTCGCGCTCGCCGCGTTCGGCATGATCCGCAACAACACGAAGGAGCCGCTGCTCCGCGATCTCACCGCGTACGTGATGGGCGACGAGGCCCGCCACGTCGCGTTCGGCGTGCTGTCGCTGCGCGACTACTACCGCGAGCAGCCCGAGGCCGTGCGCCGCGAGCGCGAGGACTTCGTGTACGAGGCGGCGCGGCTGATGCGCGACCGGTTCCTGTTCCAGGAAGTCTGGGAGAAGCAGGGCCTGCCCGCGAAGGAGTGCATGGACATCGCGCTCCACAACCAGGGCCAGGTGATGTTCCGGCAGATGCTGTTCGCGAAGATCGTGCCCGCGATCAAGAAGATGGATCTGCTGTCCGAGCGCCAGCGCGCGCGGTTCGCCGAGCTCGGCATCCTGCAGTTCGAGAGCTGGGCCGACCCGGTCGCCGACGCGCTGTCGCCGACCGGCGCCACGTCCGCGCGGCTGTAGTGCTATAGAGCGGGCATGCGCTCGCTCGTGCTCGCCCTGTCTCTCGTCTCGATCGTCGCGTGCAACAAGGCCAAGGACGAGGCCAAGCCGGCCGCCGCGCCCGCTGCCACCGCGCCGGCGACCGCCGCCGGTCCGCGCAAGGTCGCGATCGAGGTCAACAAGGACGGCTACACCCCCGACAAGATCCCGGGCAAGCCCGGCGAGAAGCTGTCGCTCGTGTTCACGCGCACGTTCGAGGCCGAGTGCATCTCGCAGGTGAAGACGCCCGACGGCAAGCTCGTCGATCTTCCGATGAACAAGCCGGTCGAGGTCGCGGTGACCGTGCCGCAGACCGGCGAGGTCGGGTTCGCGTGCGGCATGGACATGTTCCACGGCGTCGTCGTCGCGCAGCCCTGAGCGATCGCCATGCGCAAGCTCTCGGTCTATCTCCAGCTGTCGATCGACGGTTATTGCACGTCGCCGACCGGCGACCCGAGCTGGATGCACCGGCCCGACGACGATCCCGAGCTCGCGGCGTTCGTCGCGAGCAACGCGAGCGGCGACGGCGAGCTGCTGTTCGGGCGCGCGACGTACGAGCTGATGAAGGCGTTCTGGGCGACGCCGGCCGCCGCGCAGGCGATGCCGGCGGTCGCGAAGGGCATGAACGCGAAGCAGAAGTATGTCGCATCGCGCACGCTCGAGCGGGCCGACTGGCAGCCGGCGCGCGTGCTCGCGGGCGACGCGGTCGCCGGCGTGCGCGAGCTCAAGGCCACGAGCGGTCCGCCGATCGTCACGCTCGGCAGCGGCAGCCTCGTCGCACAGCTGGTCGAGGCCGGCCTCGTCGACGAGTACCAGCTGCTGTTCCTGCCGATCGTGCTCGGCGCCGGGCGCACCGCGTTCACCGGCCAGCCACGCTGGCTCAAGCACCGCAGCACGCGCACGTTCCGCAACGGCAACGTGTTCGTCGTCTACGACCGGTAGCGCGCTAGCCGCTGATCCGGAACGGCACCGAGAAGCACGCCGGCACCGCGGCACCGCCGGATCGGTACGGCGTGTACTTCCAGGTGCGGATCGCGTCGACGAGCTCGCTCGCGGTGCGGCGATCGACCCTGGTCAGCACCTCGGCGGCCGCCACGTTGCCGCCGGCGTCGATGCACACCTTCACCGCGATCAGCGACGGCAGCTCGTCGTACTTCGACTTCTCGAGGTTCGGCATGTCGCCCGACACGCGCTTGACCTGGTTCGCCAGCACGAGCACCGGCTTGGCCGGCGCGGGCGGCGGCGCGGGCGTCGCGAGCTTCGGCGGCGGTGGCGCGGGTACCGGCAGCGGGGCAGGCGCGGGCGGCGGCGTCGGCACGGCGAGCGGCGGCGGCGCGGGCGTCTCGACGGTCGCGGGCTCGGGCGTGGGCTCGGGCACGTTGACCTCGACGGCCGCATCGACCGGCGCGGCCGGCTTGTCGGCGATCGTCGCGGCGTGCGCCGCCGCGGCGACCGGCGTGTTCTGCGCGCGCGCGGCGCGCTCGCGCTGCTTGTCCGCGGTGAACGACGGGTTGAACTCGTAGTCGCTGTTCGCCTCGGCCCTGAGCGTCTGGTGCCACACCTCGACGCCGTTCTGGTGCACGGCGATGACGTGCGCGCCGGCCTTGATCGACTGCTTGAGCGGCGTCTTGCCGGCGGGCTTGCCGTCGATCGTCACGTCGAGGCCGTCCGGCGTCGTCGAGATCGCGAGCGACGCGGTGTCGGGCTCGCTCGCCGCGCCGAGCGGCTCGAGCACGACGCGCAGCGTCTGGTTCTCGGCCGCCGAGAGCTCGACGGTGGTGAGCCACGCCTTGTAGCCGGTGCGGTGGATCTCGACCTGGTACGTGCCGGCGGCGAGCTCGGTCGTCCACGGCGAGCCCGCGTGCGGCGGCTGGCCCTCGATGCGGATCTCGGCATCGCCGGGCTCGGTCACGAACTTGAGCGCGCCGGTCGTGCGCTGCCCGGCGGCGACCGGCTCCTGCGCCGGCTTGGCCCTGTCGTCCGGCTTGCCGCGCATCGCCAGCACCATCGCGAACGCGCCGCCGCCGACGAGCACGAGCGCCGCGGCCGCGATCAGCCAGCCGCGCCCGGACCGCCGCCGCTCGATCATCGACTGGCCGATCGTGACGTCGCTCGGCCGCTTGGCCCGCGCCGCCGCGCCCGGCAGCGTGATCGCGCCGCTCTCGGGAGCTCTCGCCGGCGGCCGCGACAGCGGCGGCATGCCGGGCTTCGTCGCGGTCGGCGTCACCGTGGCGAGCGCGGGCGGCACGGTCTGCTGCTTGGAGAACCGCACGACCGGCACCGACGGCAGCGCCGGCTCCGGCCGCTGCTTGTCGAGCTGGGTCATCGTCGGCGCCGAGTCGTCGGGGAACGCCGGCAGGTCGTCGACGTCGATCGGCGAGCCGCTCGGATCGGTCGCCGGCGCCTGCTGCGGGCCGCTGTCGAACGTGCGCGGATCGAGCTCGGTCGCGGCGCGCTCGTCGCGCGCCGTCGCGCGCCCGGGCGTCAGCGTGCGCGGCACCGCGATGCCGGGCGAGGTGATGCTGCGCGGGCGCGGCACCTGCGGGTCGCTCGGCCGCTTCTCGGGCAGCGGCGTGTGCGGCCCGGTGCCGCGCTGCGCGACGAGCCGGTTCGAGCCGCGCGCCGGCGGCGGGTGGGTGTCGTGCGGGTCCGCGCGGTACGGTGGCAGCGCGGGATCGGTCGCGGCCGCGAGATCGGCGACCGCGAAGCCCGCGCCGTGGCTCGGCATCGGCGTCGGGATGTCGTCGAACGACACCTCCGGCGCGGGCACCTTCCCCGAGACGTCGGGCACCTCTTCGAGCAGCAGCGGGCCGCTCTCGCTGTGGACCTCGCCGGTGCCCCACACCAGCTCGACCGCCTCGTCCTCCTCGCGGTTGCGCGGCGGCCGCGGCGTCTTGTGGCGGATCATCGACTGCACCGACGACACGCCGGTCGTGTTCGGGCCCGAGAACGCGCCGGGCGTCTCGAGCGAGAACGCCCAGTCGACCCAGCCCGCGAGGTCGCGGTAGCTCGTCGCGAGCGCGTACTGCCGCTTGACCTCGATCAGCTCTTCGCGCAGCTCGGCGGCGCGCGAGAACCGCTCGTCGGGATCGCGCGCGAGCGCCTTGAGCACGATCGCGTCGACCTCGGGCGGGCACGCCTGGTTGAACGTCGACGGCGGCAGGATGTCGCCGCGCTGGACCTTGAGCAGCGTCTGGTACTCGTTCTTCGACGCGAACAGCGGCCGCGCGGTGAGCAGCTCGTGCAGGATCACCCCGGCGGCCCACAGGTCGCTGCGCGCGTCGAGATCCTTGCTGCCCGAGATCGCCTCGGGCGCCATGTACGCGAGCTTGCCCTTGACGCGGCCGGTCTGCGTGCGCAGCTGCGACGACTGCGCCTTCGCGATGCCGAAGTCGATGACCTTGACGTGGCCCTGCGACGTGACGAGCAGGTTCGACGGCGACACGTCGCGGTGGACGAGCCCGAGCGGATGGCCGTCCTCGTCGACCTTGTTGTGCGCGTAGTCGAGCGCCTCGGCGAGCTGGATGACGAGCCCGATCGAGATGTTGAGCGGCGGCGGGCCCGAGACCTTGCGCGCGTGCCGCAGGATCTGACGGACGTCGCGTCCGTCGATGTACTCCATCGTGATGAAGTACTGGGTGCCGACGCGCCCGAGCTCGTAGATCTGGACGATGTTGAGGTGCGACAGCAGCGACGCGAGCTTGGCCTCGCGCACGAAGCTCTTGATGAAGCTCGCGTCCTCGGCGAGGTGCGGCAGCAGGCGCTTGAGCGCGACGATCCGCTCGAGCCCGGCCTCGTTGCGCTCGAGCGCACGATGCACCGTCGCCATGCCACCAACGCCGAGGCGTTCGTAGACGACGTACGGTCCGAAATGTTCCTCTGGCGCGGCGTCGGCGCCCATAGATTCCCGGGATCTAGAGCGTCGCACGTCCTGCGTGCCGGTGCGAGACCTATCCCAGCTCGTCCGGGGTCTTCACGTCGAGCGTAAGGGCGTGAATTGGCCCCTTCATTTCCTCGGCCAGGGCCTGCATGACCAGGCGGTGGCGCTGGACCAGCGACTTGCCGGCGAACGCCGACGACACGATGGTCGCCTTCCAGTGGTCGGCGGTGCCCGTCAGGTCCTGCATCTCGACCTGGGCGTCGGGGAGCGCCGCCTGGATCTTCGCGATGATGTCCTCGGCCTTCATCGTCGGGCCTCCACGTCGCGGGTGGGCAGCTCGCTTCGCTCGATGCACGGCCGGGTCACGAGACCACCACCCCGAGCTGGCGGCCGACCTGCGCGAACGCGTCGAGCGCGCGATCGATGTCGGCGTCGGAGTGCGCCGCCGACAGCTGCACGCGGATGCGCGCGGCGCCCTTCGGCACGACCGGGTACGAGAAGCCGATCACGTAGATCCCGTGCCCGAGCAGCTGCTGGGCCATGTCGACCGCGAGCTTCGCGTCGCCGAGCATGACCGGCACGATCGGATGGGTGCCCTCGCGGATGGTCAGGCCGACGCGCTTGATGCCGGCGCGAAACCGCTGCGTGTTGGCCTCGAGCTTGTCGCGCAGCGCGGTCGACTCGCTGACGAGCGCGATCGCCTCGAGCGAGCCGGCGACGATCGGCGGCGCGAGCGTGTTCGAGAACAGGTACGGCCGCGAGCGGTTGCGGAGCAGGTCGATCATCTCCTGCTTGCCCGACGTGAAGCCGCCCGACGCGCCGCCGAGCGCCTTGCCGAGCGTCGACGTGAACACGTCGACGCGCGCGAGGCAGCCGCGCAGCTCGGCCGAGCCACGGCCGGTCTTGCCGACGAAGCCGGTCGCGTGGCTGTCGTCGACCATCACCATCGCGCCGTACTTGTCGGCGAGATCGCAGATCTGATCGAGGCGCGCGATGTCGCCGTCCATCGAGAACACGCCGTCGGTCGCGATCATCCGCAGCCGCCTGCCGGCCGTCGCCTT
>JBLMXA010000581.1:0-2921 GCA_050257515.1 Acidobacteriota bacterium
GCCGGCGGCCGCCGGCGAGGGCGTGTCGATCATCGGCAGCTTCTAGCCGAGCGCGTGCGCGATCTTCGCGGCCGCGCGCGTCGCGAGCGCCATGATCGTGACCTGCGGGTTGACGCCGAGCGACGTCGGCACCGCCGAGCCGTCGACGATGTAGAGCCCCGCGCAGTCGTGGACCTGGTGGTCCGGGCCGATCACCGAGCTCGTCGGATCGATGCCCATGCGCGCGGTGCCGAGCGGGTGGTACGCCGACACGTCGAAGTCCCACGCGCGCAGCTTCGCGCGGCGCAGCTCCGCCAGCTCGGCCTCCGAGCGCAGCACGTCGAAGCCGGCGATGCCGGTGTGCACGGCGCGCGCGCCGGCCGCGAAGAACACGCGCGCGAGCACGTCGAGCCCGCGCTTCATGTGCGCGACGTCCTCGTCCTGCAACCAGTACTGGATCACGGGCTGGCCGAGCACCTCGCCGACCTTGCCGCGCGACGTGTCCTCGACGAGGAACCCGAAGCTCGCGACGTGATCGAAGCTCTCGGCGAGCCGCACGAGCTCGGGCCCGATCAAGGTCGTCATGCCCATCGTCATCTCGAGCGGCACGGTCGCGCCCTCGTACAGGATGCCCTCGTCGTGCAGCTCCTCGATCGAGTAGCCCTGCGGGATGCCCTTCCACGGCAGGATCTGCTCGTCGAACTCGGCGAGCGCGCCGCACGCGGGATGGATCGACAGGTTCTTGCCGAGCTGGCCGCTGCCGCCGGCGAGGCCCTGCTGCTGCAGCACGAGCGGCGTCATGATCGAGCCGCACGCGATCACGACCGCGCGCGCGCGCACCGTGATCACGTGGCCGGCCTCGGTGCGCGCGACGACGCCGCGCGCCCGCCCGCCGTCGACGATCACGCGCGTCATCTTCGCGCCGGAGAACAGCTCGGCGCCGGCCTTGAGCGCGAGCGGCACGTACGACACGTTCGTCGAGCGCTTCGCGTCGGTCGGGCAGCCGAAGCAGCAGACGCCCTGGCCGTCGCAGTCGGGCGCGTTGCGCTTGAGCGGGTGGTGGCGCGTGAAGCCGAGCGCGTCGCAGCCGCGCGCGATCACGCGGCCGTTGCCGCCCATCAGCTCGGCCTTCGCCTGCGCGACGCCGAGCACGCCCTCGACGCGCTCGAAGTAGGGGTCGAGCTGCTCGGCGCCGAGCTCGGCGAGGCCGAGCTCCTGCTGCCAGCGATGCAGTACCCGCTCGGGCGTGCGGTAGCACGTGCCCGAGTTGACCGTCGTCGAGCCGCCGACCGTCTGGCCGAGCGGGATCGGGATCGGCACGTTGCCGACGGAGAACGTCGAGCCGCCGCGCCGGTACAGCTTGCTCTGCATCGTGAACGCGCGCCCGGTGAAGTCGCTGCGATCGAAGTAGCGGCCTTCCTCGACGAACACGACCGCGAGGCCGGCCTCGGCGAGCTCGCGGCCGACGACCGCGCCGCCCGCGCCGGTGCCGACGACGACGACATCGCACTCGAGCGCGAGATCGCCGCCGAGCTGGTGGCCCGCGTGCACGCGGTCGCGCATGTACGCGGGCTTGGCCTCCGCCTTGACGCGCGTGTCGTAGACGCAGCCGAGCTGCTTGTAGAGCGCCGGGTCGTCGAAGTGCGCGATCTTGAGCGGGCTCACGAGCGCGCGCAGCATCAGCCGCCGCACCGGGTCGGCCGCGCGCCGCCAGCCCTCCATCACCGCCAGCCGCTTGTCCTGGCGCAGGCGAACAAACGGCCGCCGGTGGTGCAGCCACGCCGCCGCGTCGAGCGCGCGCAGCAGGCCGCCGAGCCCGATCTGCAGCGGCGACGGCAGCGTGTCGACGAACCGCTCGACCTTGTCGACGGTCTCGGCGCCCGCGGCCGGGATGAAGCGTCCGGCGGGAAGCGCCGTCTCGGCAACCGCCACCAACATGTCGTGCTGTCGTCGCGTCAGCTGGGGCACGTGATCACCTTATCAAAGTGGTCGGACCATTCAACCACTTTGTTCGTAACATCTACTTGGCGAACGTGCCGTCGAGCAGGCCGTACGTCAGCTGCAGCGTGCCACCGATGAACAGCGCGCCGCCGTCCTCGGCGATGCTGCCGGCGAGCCGGAGGCCCGAGGCCTGGTTCATCCAGTACGTGAACCCGAGCTGGCCGCCGATGTGGAGCGACTTCTGGCTCGTCATGCCGCCGCCGAAGTCGAGGCCATCGTCGGAGAACGCGACGTTGCCGGTGACATCGACGAGGCCGAACGGGTCGCCGTGATCGCCGTACGTGAAGCGGCGCAGCGACGCGGTCGCGCCGAGCGCCCACGGCGTGCCCATCGGGTTGCTCGCGAACAGCCGGTAGCGCCCGTAGCCGGTGCCCGAGAGCTCGAGCTTGTCGTCGTCGAGCTGCGCGCCGTAGCCCGCGCTCGCGAGCAGCTGCTCGACGCGGCCGTCCTCGGCGGACGCGGGGTACTGGTCCATCGTCATCCCGCCCTGGGTGACGCTGTTCGCGCGCCCGAGGTAGCCCTCGCCGAACGCGACCTGGATGTCGAGCCCGCTCGGCCGCATGTAGAGCCAGCTGTCGCGCAGCACGGCGAGCAGCTCGTACGACAGGCCCGCGTCGGGCTCGGACAGCAGGATGCCGGCGTCGCGCAGGATCTTCACGGTCTCGACGAGCGCGCGGTACGGCGATCGCTCGCCGCGCAGCGCCCACCACGCCATCTGCAGCTTCTTGGCAGTGGCAGCGTCGATCGGCTTGCCGAGCGCGCGCGCGGCCTCGAGCGTGCGCGCGATCCGGCGCACGCGGATCGCGCCACCCACGTCGAGCAGACGTCCGTAGCCGGCGCCGAGCGCGACCTCGACGTCGAGCTGCTTGTCCGAGACCTTGTTCGATGTCGAGTTGCCGCCGCCGTCGGTGTTGTCGAACGTCGCGTAGGCGTACGACGCC
>JBLMXA010000582.1:0-18329 GCA_050257515.1 Acidobacteriota bacterium
CGCCGAACTCCATCAGCAGGGCGGTCACGCCGACCATGCCGACCAGCATGATCAGCGCGATCTCGCCGCGCCGGCTGCCGAAGAACCGATCGGAGGCCCAGCCGGTGATGATCACGCCCGGGATGCCGGCGACCTCGAAGACCGTCGAGTAGGCGGCGGCGCCGCCCGCGCTCAAGCCGTAGTTCTTCTGCAGGAAGTACGAGGCCCACGACCACACGCCGTAGCGGATGAACTTCGCGAAGAAGTAGAAGCCGGCGACGAGCATCAAATTGATCCACGCGTCGCGCGACAGCTTCGCGGGCTCGGGCTCGACGAGCTTGCTCTCGTCGAGCTCGGTCACCGGATCGTCGATCGGCATCAGGCCGACGTCCTCGGGCCGGTTGCGCTGGTGGACGTAGAAGTTGACCCAGATCGCCGCGAGCACGCCGGCGCCGACGTAGAAGCACCACCGCCACGCGGCGACGTCGAGCACCCACGCCATCACCCAGCCCGACGCGAGCGCGCCGACGGTGAAGTTCGTCGACCAGAAGCCCATCACCTTGCCGCGCTCGTGCCGGTGGAACCAGCCGGCCATCGTGCCGACGTTGCCGGACCACCCGGTCGCCTGCGCGAGTCCGTTCACGGCGACGAGCCCGGCCATCAGCTGCCACGTTGGCGTCACGCCCATCGCGAGCGTGACCGCGACCGACAGCGCCATGCCGATCAGCACGTTCCTGCGCGGGCCGAGCGCCGGGCCCATGCGCGACGCGACGAACTGACCGATCGCGTACGCGAGCAGGTACGCGGTCCAGATGTTGCCGAGCGTCGTCGCGTCCCAGCCCATCTCGAGGCCGATCGCGTGCTTCGCCTTCGAGAACGGCGTGCGGCAGAAGTAGAAGCCGACGTACGACAGCCACGTCGCGGCGAACACCTTGACGCGCCACGACCGGTGCGCCGCGGTGAGCGGGGTTGCCATCTAGCGCGTCCCGAGCACGCGCTCGTACGCGCCGCCGAGCAGCTGCGCGAGCCGGCCGAGCTCGGCGATCGAGCGCTCGGTATCGCCGAGGCCGTGGATCGGATCGCCGACCACGATCGCGGCGACGACGTGCTCGCGCACGATCACCGGTGCCGCCGACAGCGACGACGTGCCGAGCCGCCGCGACAGCTCGTCCTGCGCGGGGCCGTTGACGAGCTGGATCGACGTGCGGCGGGTCTCGATCGCGCGCTGCACCGTCGACGGCGCGGCGAGCGAGACGACGATCGTCTCGACCTTGCCGAGCGCGGAACCGTGGCCGCGATAGCCGATCGCCCGGTCGCCGCGGATCGCGAGCACGACGCTCGCCACCCAGCGGCCGGCGACGAACCGCATCACGATGTCGGTCGCCTCGTCGCGCGTCGCGGCGCGCTCGATCGCGCTGCGCGTCTGATCGAACGTCGGTGGCGGCGGCGGCAGCGTCGACGGGCGCTTGCCCTGCGCCTGCAGCTGGCCGCTCTGGCCGGGATCCTTCGCGACGCGCACGTCGTCCAGATCGGTGAGCGCGAGCCGCACGCTCTCGGGATCGAGCGCGTCCATGTCGGGCATCGGCGGCTGCAGCGGCGGCGCGGGCGCGGGCGGCAGGCCGATCGCCGAGCCGAGATCGACGTCGAAGTCGTCGTGTGCCGGCCCGTACTCGGCCCCGACGAGCTCCTCGAGCCGCGTCGCGGGCGCGAGGACGAGCGTGACCGTGCCCTTCGTCGTTGCCGCGAGCATCTCCTGCAGCTGCTTGTCGGGCTCGCGCACGCACACGATCAGCGCGCCGTTGCTCGCGCGGCCGATCGGCAGCGCGCACCGCGTGCGGCCGAGCTCGGCGGGCAGCAGCTTCGCGAGCGATGGATCGCGCGCGGACAGGTGCTTCGTCAGCACGCACGGCATGCCGCGCTGCTCGCCGAGCGCGCGCGAGCCGTCGTCGAAGTCGAGCTTGCGCGCGGCGACCAGCAGCGATACGAGGCGCTTGCCGGAGCGCTGCTGCTCGTCGAGCGCGAGCGCCAGCTCGCTCTGCCGGATCTTGCCTTGCCCCAGCAACAGCTCGCCGATCCGCATTGCGATCGAATGTTGCCACGGCGCGCGGCGCAGACGCTACGGGGCGGGGAGCAGATCCGCGAACACGAATCCGTCGCGCTCGACGACCTCGCCGGCGACGATCGCGACGGGGTGCGCGAACATCGGGCCATCGGTCGCGAACGTGTGGAACTCGCCGCGCTCGCCGCACGGATCGACGTGCGGCGGGAGCTCGCGCAGCAGCGCGGCATCGAACACGCGGCCGGCGAACGCGCGATCGAGCTGCCGCGGATCGACGCACGCGAGGTACGCGCGCAGCCCGCTCGCGACCATGGCATCGGCGAGCGCGCGCGTGTCGCGGCCCCACAGCGGGAACACGCACGTCAGGCCGAGCGCCGCGAGCTGCGCCTCGCGATAGGCACGGATGTCCTCGAGGAACAGATCGCCGAACACGACGTGCGTGACGCCGTCGGCGCGCGCGCGCACGAGCGCGGCGGCCAGCGCGCGCTCGTACGCCTCGTTCGGGCACGGCCACGGCAGCTCGATCTCGTGGAGCGGCAACCCGCACGCGGCCGCCTGGCGCGCGAGCAGCGCGCGGCGCACGCCGTGCATCGCGACGCGCTCGAACGCGGCGTTGACGGTCGTCACGAGCCCCACGACGTCGAGCTCTCCGGCACGCCGCACCTCGGCGAGCGCGTGCGCGGCGTCCTTGCCCGACGACCACGAGACGAGCGCCTTCGGCCTGGCCATGCCGCGGTCTTATCATCCGGCATGGCAGCGCGGCGAGGCAGGAGCTACGATCCGGGGATGGAAGCCCGGAGGGTCGCGCGACGCGTGCTGCTCGCATCGCTGAGCGCCGGCATCGTGCTCGGCTGCGTGGCGAGCCTGCGCGACCACGCGGGCCACTTCATCGCCAAGCTGATCGCCACGAGCTTCGCGATCACGTTCGCGAGCGCGCTCGTGTCGGTGTCGCTCGCCGCGTGGAACACGGCGGGCGGGCGTCCGTGGTCGCGGGCAGGCGTCACCGCCACGCTCGCGGCGCTCGCGGCCTTCGCGATCGGCCTGTGGTCCGAGCGCGATGGCGAGACTTTCTGGCGGCTCGTCGCGGTCGCGACGGTGGTGGGCGCTGGCGGCGCGCACGGCTCGCTGCTATCGCTCGCGCGCGTGGCGCCGCGCCATCACACGGTCCGCGTGCTCGCGCTCGCGAACCTCGCGCTGGTCGTGTCGCTGATCTGCGGCGAGCTATGGATCGCGGACCCTCATGGCGCGCTGCTCGCGACGATCGGCTCGCTCGTGCTGCTCGACGTCGTGCTGTCGCTCGCGCTGTTCGTGCTCGATCACGTCCGCCGCACGACGCTCGTCGATCCGAACGAGGCCGCGCTGCCGACCGCGATCGCGCGCGACAAGACCTAGCGCTCCTGGCGGCGGCCCGGTGCCCAGTCGACGATCTTGTCGGTGCGCGTCTCGAGGAAGCGCGCGAGCCGGTGGTAGTCGCTGCCGACCTTGATGAAGCGCACCTCGGTCTTGAGCGTCTGCGCGTTGACGAGCTCGGAGAACGGCACGTACGCGAGATCGAGCTGGCCCATCACGCTGACGAGGTGGCCGTCGAGGTTCTCCTCGACGAGCGCGCGGTACGCGCCGATGCCGAGCTGGCTGCCGAGCATGACGTCGAACGCGTGCGGCGGCGAGCAGCGTGACTCGTAGCCGAGCTGCAGCCCGGTCGCCTTCTTCTTGCGGCCGGTGACCTGCTCGTACTTCCTCGTGACGAGCTGCGCGACGAGCTTGCCGAGATCCATGCGGCCGAGCGACAGGTGGCCGTGCTCGTCGCGCGGCAGCGTCTTGATCTGGTCCTCGGGCAGCGACTCGGCGAGCCCCTCGGCGAGCACGACGGTGCCGTAGTGCTTGCCGCGCTTCTCGCGCGTGATGATCAGATCGACGATGCGATCGACGAGCGCGTCGAGCGACAGCTTAGGATCGCCGCTGCCGGGCAGCGCGAGCGCGCCCTGGACGTCCTCGACCGCGAGCACGAGGTTCGCCTCGCCCGCGATCGCCACGCCGTACGACAGCCAGCCGGCCTTGCGGCCCATCGTCTCGACGATGAAGTAGCTCGACGTCGCGATCGCGTCGGCGCGCAGGTTCATCAGCTCCTTCGCCATCACGTCGACGGCGGTGAAGAACCCGAACGTGAAGTCGATGCCGCGGTAGTCGTTGTCGATCGTCTTCGGCAGGTGGATCACCTGCACGTGGCGCGCGTCCTTCGGCAGCCGCTTCTGGTACTCGCACAGGAAGTTCGCGGTCTTCAGCGTGTCGTCGCCGCCGATCGAGATCAGCGCGTCGATCTCGAGATCGACGAGCGCGTTGTAGACGTTGCGCAGCCGCGTCGTCTTCTTCGGATCGTCGAGATCGGCAGGGCAGTCGATGCCCTTGCCGGGGTTCGTGCGCGCGGTGCCGATCACGATGCCGCGGGTGTTGCGCAGGCCCGACAGGTCCTTCTCCTCGAAGATGCGGTAGTGCTCGTCGGGCAGCAGCCGGTGGGTGACCGGGTGGTACTCCTGCAGGTTCGAGTAGCCGTGGAAGAAGCCGATCACCTCGCGGTCGTCTTCGAGAAACGAGATCGCGGCCGACGAGATCACCGCGTTCGCGGCGGGTGCGGGACCTCCCGAGAACACCACCCCGACGCGCTTGATGTGGTCGCCTTTGCGCTTTCCGGTCATGCGGCGCGCAGCCTACCATCGCCGCACGATGTGGCGCGTTCTGGCAACCAAAGGCTGTGGCTCGGCGCTGGTCGAGGCGATGCTGACGCTCGCAGGAATCCCGTACAGCCGCGAGGAGCACCACTACGGCAAGCCCGAGGGCCTCGCGGCGATCAAGCAGTACAACCCGCTCGGTCAGGTGCCGACCGTCGTGCTGCCCGACGGCGCGGTGATGACCGAGAGCGCCGCGATCGCGCTGCACGTCTCCGAGCTCGCGCCCGAGGCCGGCCTCGTGCCGCCTCCCGGCGATCCGTTGCGCCGCGATGCGCTGCGCTGGCTTGTGTTCCTCGTCGCCGCGGTCTACCCGACGTTCACCTACGGCGACGATCCGAAGGCGTGGGGGTGCGGCGACGAGCTGCGCGAGTCGACCGACCGCCGCCGCGAGGCGCACTGGCGCCAGCTCGAGGGCATCGCGCGCGCGCCGTGGTTCCTCGGCGACCGGTGGAGCGTGCTCGACGTCTACGTCTCGCTGATGTCGCGCTGGCGGCCGAAGCGGGCGTGGTTCGCCGCCGAGTGCCCGCGCCTGCACGCGATCGCCGAGGCGATCGATCGCGACCCCCGCCTCGCCGCGGTGTGGGCCGCGAACTTCTAGAGCGATTCGAGATACGCGATCAGATCCGCGCGCTCGCTCGCCGACAGCGGCCGCGCGATCATCCCCTTGATCGAGCCGCGCTCCTGCAGCACGTCGTCGAGCGTCGCGGCGCTGCCGTCGTGAAGGTAGCGCGGCGCGGCGGTGAGCCCGTGCAGGCTCGGCGTGTCGAGCTCGAGCGGAGAGCCGTCGAACACGTGGCGCGCATGATCGGTGGTCTCCGGGCCGGCGTGGCAGCTCGCGCAGCCGAGGTCGGCGCTCTCGAACAGCTCGCGGCCGCGTGCGACCGCGTCGGCGGGGCGAGGCGGTGCGCGCACCGGCGCGAGCGACTCGAGGTACGCGACGAGCGGATCGGGGCCCTTCAGGTCGTGGTCGCCGCGGTCCGAGCCGGCGTAGCCGCCGAGGCGATCGATCGTCGACACGACGCTCGCGTCGAGATCGGCGTCGTGACCGGTCCACTTGTACGGCGCGGTGTCGACGACGCGGCCGGCGAGCACGGGCGTGCGCAGCCTGTGATCCTCGATCTGCCAGGCGAGGCCGTCGCTGCGCCCGTCGAGGTGGCAGCTCGCGCACGCGGCGCGCTCGAACCGCGCGATCGCGGTCGACTCGTGGTGGAAGCGCACGAAGCCGTCGTGCTGCACCGGCGTGAAGTGCGTGGGCGCGAGCTCGGGGTCGCGCGCGAGCTCGACGGTGTAGCGCGGGATCGTCTTCGGCGGTGCGGTCTCGACGTGCGCGCGCACGATCGAGCGCGTGAACGAGCACCACGCGAGCACGCCGCCGTCCGCCGCGATCGCGAGCCCGTCGACGCCGCACGGCTGGTGGTCGTCCGCCAGCTGGATCGTGTCGCCCCACTCGGGGGAGCTCGTCGCGTGCTCGATCGCGCTCACGACGTCGTTGCCCATGCCGGCGACGTAGAGCAGGTCGTGCGAGGCGTCGTAGGCGAGCGCGCGCGGCTCGGCCGCGCCGATCTGCGCGACCGCCTGCGCACCGCCGAGGCCGACGAACGCGACGTGGCGCGTGATCGGCACCGCGCTGCCGCCGTAGAGGTGCGCCGCCGCGAACTGCGGGCGAGGCACCGGGCTCTCGCGCTGGAACGCGACCGCGGCGACGTCGTTGCCGAGGAACACCGCGGCGAACGCGCCGCGCGCGAAGCTCGTCGCGTCGGGATCGGGGCACTGCAGGGTCGACTTGTCGCCGCGGTGCGACGTGCACGCCGGCGACAGATCGTGGCGCAGCGGGCGCGTCACCGTGCGGTGGCTCGCGAGGTCGACGAGCTCGACGCCGCCGGAGGCGAGGTGGGTGACGATCGCGTGCTTGCCGTCGGGCGCGATCGCGACCGCGCGCGGCTCGCGGTCGACGCTGGTGCGCCACAGCTCGCCGCCGGTCGTGACGTCGTACGCGACGAGCACGTGCTCGGCGATCGACGTGACGAGCAGCGTGCGCGCATCGGGCGCGAGCGCGAGCCCGTACGGCTCGCGCGGCGTCGCGAGCTTCGCGGCGACCGCGAGCGCCTTCCCGCGCACGTCGATCGCGAGCACGCGATCGTGCGCGCGATCGGCGACGTACGCGCGGCGCGCGCCGGCATCCATCACGAGCAGGCCGGGCTCGCCGCCGAGCGCGAGCGCCGCGACGCGCTTGCCGTCGCGATCGGCGAGCACGAGCTGGCCGCTGTCGCCATCGATCGCGAGCGCACCATCGCCGGCGGCCGCGATCCGCCCGCCCGGCGCGAACGCCGACGCGCGCGCGGTCGTCGCCGGCACGTGCCCGTTCAGATCGAACGCGGGCTGGTAGTCGCGCGGCGGCGGATACGCGTAGCCGAGCGCGTCGGTGGTCACGCAGGTGAGCGCGAGCAGCAGGGCGGTGCGCACGAGCCGACAACGCGCGGTGTTCGCTCGCTATTGCCCGAAGTGCGCTCGCCGCACAGCTCCGATGTAGGGTGTACGGCTGCCGTACAGAGGTTCCCTTACAAGACGCGCACTTCGGCGACGCCGCGGTGGGAATGAGCGTTGCAATTGCTCGCCGCACCATGACGACCGTCGGCCCCTGGCTCCCGCTGTCCCTGCTTGTCGTCCCGACCGTCGCGGCCGTGGTGGTGGTGCTGGCGGGGCTGTTCCAGCTGGTGTTCGGCCGCCGCGAGGTCGCCCCGCTGCCGCGCGCGGTGGTGGTCTCGGCATCCGCGCCGGTGCGGCTCGCGCGCGGCACCACGCCGCCCGCGCATCGGCCCGCGCCCGCGCCGGTGCCGCTGGTGGTGCCGCAACCGGTGCGTACCGTCGTGGCCTCGCGCGCCGCGATCGAGCGTGCGTCGACCATGCGGGCGCAACCCGTGCGCAACGCGTTCGAGGACGACGAGGTCACCTCGTTCTACCAGCGTCGATTCGCGTCGCGCTGAGCCGACGCGACATGCCCTTTCGGGTAACAATCACGTGCTCGCTTGGGGGCGAGCATTCGGGAGCTCATGGCCGCACCTCGCCGTAAACGTATCTCGGTCTTCGCCATGTTCCTGTCGCTGGTGCTGGTCGCGATCGCGGTCGGTCTCGCGTACCGCGGCTGGTCCTACTACCAGCTGCCGATGGAGGATCGCCCGGGCCATCCCGATTTCCGTGCGCTCAAGCCGAGCGGCACGTGGGGCGCCGGCTACGGCTGGATCGCGGCGATGCTGATCGTGCTGAACCTGTCGTACCTGATCCGCCGCCGGTTCGGCAGCGCGAAGCTCGGCTCGATGGCCAAGTGGCTCGACATCCACGTGTTCACCGGGCTCGTCGCGTCGGTGCTGGTGTCGTTTCACTCGTCGTTCCAGGTGCGCACGCCGACCGCGACGATCGGCACCGTCAGCCTCACGCTCGTCGTGCTCACCGGCCTGCTCGGCCGGTTCCTCTACGCGCTCGCGCCGTCGGGCAGCCGCGAGCGCCTGCGCGCCGCGCTCGACGGCATGGACGCGGTGATGCCGGGCAGCCGCGACGGGCTCGCCGAGGCGATCTCGCAGCGCCCGGGCCCCGAGATCCCCGCGAACGCATCGCTGCTGCGCTCGCTCACCGCGATCCCGTCGTGGAAGCGTGCCGGCCGCGTCCGCCGCGAGTGCATCGCGATGATGCTGCCGCGGCGCAAGCAGCTGACGAAGCCGCAGCGCCGCGCCGCGAAGGAGCTCGCGCTCGCCGCGACGATCGACGCGCGCGCGGCGGGCATGGCGGCGCTCTTGCGCAGCTGGCGCGGCCTGCATCGCTTCTTCGCGCTGCTGATGCTCGCCGCCGTGCTGCTGCACGCGGGGGTGGCGTGGCACTACGGATACGGCCGCTGGATCTTCGCGTGAAGCGCTGGGTCGTCGTCCTCGTCATGCTCGGGCTGTCGCGCGTCGCGGCAGCGCAGCTGCTCTCGCCCGGTCCGCTCGCGAGCGCGCACGCGAACATCGACACCGACGACGACTGCGGCAAGTGCCACGAGTCGGGCAACAAGGTCGTCGCCCGGCTGTGCTTCGACTGCCACAAGGACCTCGCCGCCGAGATGAACGCCGGGCGCGGCCTGCACGGCAAGCAGTACAAGGGCCAGGACTGCGCGAGCTGCCACGTCGAGCACGTCGGCCGCAACGCGAAGCTCGTGCGGTGGCCGGGCGGCTCGCTCGACAAGCTCGATCACCGGCTCACCGGCTACCCGCTCGAGGGCAAGCACGCGCCGGTGAAGTGCCTCGACTGTCACAAGAAGACGTCGCCGCTCGGCAAGTCGCAGTTCCTCGGTACGAGCACCGCGTGCGGCGCGTGTCACAAGGATCCGCACGCCGGCCGGTTCGGCCAGGGCTGCGAGAAGTGCCACGCGGTGTCGCAGGACTTCAAGGCGTTCGATCAGAAGCAGTTCGATCACAAGCTCGCGCGCTACCAGCTCGAGAACAAGCACCTCGAGGTCGCGTGCGACAAGTGCCACACCGGCTCGCCGCCGAAGTGGAAGCCGCTCGAGTTCGCGACGTGCGAGTCGTGCCACCAGGATCCGCACAGGGGCCAGTTCAAGCCGAAGGCCTGCGCGGCGTGCCACGACACGAGGAGCTGGGAAGGCGCGACCGATCTGATCAAGCGCAACCACCCGCGGCTGTCGCTCGCGAACGGCCACGCGCGCGTCGCGTGCAAGACCTGCCACGATCGCGGCAACGACAAGCCGCCGTCGAAGGGCAGCCGGTGCGAGAGCTGCCACGCGCCGGTCCACATCGCGAAGTTCGGCACCAAGTGCGAGAGCTGCCATGCGTCGATCAAGTGGGTCGGACTGCCCGACACGATCGGCCGCGAGCACCACAACCAGACCCGCTACCCGCTCGCCGGCAAGCACGACGCCGTCGCGTGCGCGAGCTGTCACAAGCCGAGCAGGCCGCAGGCGAAGCGCTACCGCGGCATCGAGTTCGCGCTGTGCGTGTCGTGTCACTCCGACCAGCACAAGGGCGAGTTCCTCAGCCGCAAGAACGGCGAGTGCGCGCAGTGCCACACCGTGCAGGGCTACACGCCGACGCTGTTCGGCCTCACCGAGCACGCGACGACCGCGATGCCGCTCGAGGGCAAGCACGCGGCGACGCCGTGCAAGGACTGCCACACCGGCGCGCGGCCGCGGCTCGACTTCAAGGTCGCGAAGAAGGTGTGCGCCGATTGCCACGCGAATCCCCACGGCGATCAGTTCGCGAAGGAGATGGCGCAGGGCGGCTGCGCGCACTGCCACACCGCGGCGGACTGGCACCAGGCGAAGGTCGATCACTCGACGTGGCCGCTCCTCGGCGCGCACGCGCGCACGGCGTGCGCCGCGTGCCACGGCGAGCAGAAGAAGGGCGCCGAGCCCGCCGCGTATCGCGGCATCCCGCGCGACTGCGAGGGCTGCCACGACGACATCCACGCCGGCCAGTTCCGCCAGACGCAGCCGGAGAAGGGCTGCAAGACCTGCCACACCGCCGACACGTTCAAGATCGCGCAGACGTTCGATCACTCCAAGACGCGCTACCCGCTCGAGGGCAAGCACAAGGGCCTCGACTGCGGCAAGTGCCACATGACCGAGCAGCTGCGCGACGGCTCGACGGCGGTGCGCTGGCGGCTCGGCTACGTCAAGTGCAAGGACTGCCACGCCAACCCCCACACGGAGGCGCCGTGAGGGCGAAGCTCGCGATCGTCGCGCTCGTGATCGCGAGCGTCGCGTCGGCCGCGCCGAGGAGGGGCAGGTCGAAGGGCAAGCCCAAGCCCAAGCCCGCGCCCGCGGCGCCCGCGCCCGCGCCCGAGCCGACGCCTGCGCCCGCGCCCGCGCCCGAGCCGACGCCGCCACCGCCGACCCCGCCGGCGAGCGAGCCGAGCGCCGCGCCTGGCGCCGACGGTCCGCCCGGCGCGTCCGCCGCGACACCGCCGCCACCGCCGATGGCGCCGCGCATGGCGATGCGCAAGCCGCAGGCGCACGGCGGGTTCGTCGCCGATCTCGACTGCTCGGCGTGCCACACCGCCGACGGCTGGGGGCTCGCGCAGTCCGCCGGCGCGAGCGGCTTCGATCACGATCGCACGGGCTTTCCGCTGCGCGGCTCGCACGTGCAGACGTCGTGCGGCTCGTGCCACACCGGCACCGCGAAGCCCGCGAACAACTGCGAGGGCTGCCACCGCGATCCGCACCAGGGCCAGCAGGTCGGCACGTGCGCCGAGTGCCACACCGCGACCGCGTGGTCCGACACGCGCACGCTCGAGCAGCACCGCCGCACGCGCATGCCGCTGACCGGGCGCCACGCGACGATCGACTGCAGCGACTGCCACAAGCGCCAGGGCGAGCGCGCGTACAGCCAGACGCCGACCGACTGCTTCGCGTGCCACGCGAAGGACTATCACAACGCGAGCGTGCACCCGACGCACGACGGCTCGACCGGGCAGCCGGCGTTCCCGCGCAACTGCGCGCAGTGTCACCAGACGACCGCGTGGTCGCCGGCGTTCGCCGATCCGACGACGCTGCCGGGCAACACGCCGCGGCTCGCGACCGGCGAGCACGACCGCTACTTCGTGCTCACGACCGGGAGCCATCGCACCGCCGACTGCGCGTCGTGCCACGCCGACACCCGCCGCATGCAGCTCGTGCGCTGCGACGGCTGCCACTCGAGCGTCACGCTGCGCTCTCAGCACGCGCAGCCGGTCGCGCCGGCGGCGGTCGCGTGCCTGCACTGCCATCCGCGAGGAGCCTCGCGATGAAGGCTCTCATTGCAGTCGCGATCGTGCTCGCGTGCGTGCGGCTCGCCGCCGCCGAGGTCGTCACCGTCAAGGTCGTCGAGGTCGCGGGCGGCAACGCGTACGTGCAGCCGGGCCGCGCGGCGGGCCTGATCCCCGGCACGAAGGTGCGGTTCCGCGGCCGCGAGCTGACCGTCGTCGAGTCGACCGAGAAGACCGCGATGCTCGAGACCGAGGGCATGCAGCTCGTCCCCGGCGACAGCGGCTCGGCCAACGTCGATCGCACGGCGGCGGCGACGGTCAAGATGCTGCCGAAGCCGCGGCCGGCCGAGGCATTCAAGGAGCAGTGGCCGGCCCCCGTGCTGCCGGCCGAGGTGCAGACGCCCAAGCCGGTGCCGCTCGGCGAGGGACGCGCGCCGGGCGGCCGCGCGCACGTCACGGTGATCGGCCACGGCTTCGGCGCGGTGCAGAAGGGCAGGGGCGCCGAGGGCGATGGCGAGGCGCGCGTGATCGCGTCGTTCGATGCGATGAGCGATCGCCCGCTCGCGGTCGATCTCGACGTCGCGGGCCGCGCGTTCTCGTCGGGCTACGACAAGGCGACGCACACGCCGGTGTACGTGCGCGCCGCGCAGCTGCGTTACGGCGACCAGTACGATCCGTCGTTCGCGCTCGGCCGGCTGCGGTTTGCCGCGAGCTCGGTCGGCATGCTCGACGGCGGCCGCGCGGCCGCGCACTTCGGCACGCTCGAGCTCGCCGCCTTCGGTGGGCTCGTGCCCGATCCGGTGAGCGGCAAGCCGAGCACGGACGCGTCGCGGTTCGGCGCGGAGCTCGTCTACGACGCGAACGCCACGCCCTGGCAGCCGCGCGTCGCGGTCGTCGCGACCGGCTCGACGTGGAGCGGCCAGCTCGACGAGCGGCGGCTGTCGGTCGTCGCGTCGGCGAACCGCGCGTCGACGTACGTCGACGGCTGGGCGCAGGCGAACCAGTTCCCGTCGGGCAACCCGTGGAACGCGAGCGCCGTCGAGCTGACCGGTGCCGGCGCCACGCTCGAGTGGCGCGAGCACGGCGATCACCTCGGGCTCGACGCCGTGTACCTGCGGCCCGAGCGCACCCTGCAGCTGCAGTCGGTGCTGCCGCAGGGCTGGCTGTGCACGGCGGTGCCGCAGTCCGGCATGGTGCCCGAGACGTGCGCCGGCGGCGACTGGTGGGCGTCGGCGAGCGCGTCGGGCGGGCTGCGGCGCGGGCGCTTGACGCTCGACGCGGTCGGCACGATCGGCGACTCGCATGGCGTGTACTCCGGGTACGACAGCTCGGGGTATGTGCGCGGAGAGGTGTGGTTCGGGACCACGCGCCTGATACTCGGGGGGTCTGGCGGACATGCGAGCTTCGCCGACTGGGTCGCAGGCGAGGCCGGCATCGGAGCTGCATTGAGCAGGCGCGTGGACGCGATCGTGACGTATCGCCCGGAGCTGCTCGACTACACCGCGAGCACCGGACCGATGACGTTACACTCGATCGTTCTGGACGGGCACTACGCACTGTCGCCGGCCTTCGACATCGCCGCCTCAGCGCTCGGCACGCTCGGAACCGATCGCGACGCGATCGCCCTGCTCGCCACCTTCGTCTGGAGGCCGCTGCCATGAAGTCGATGCTCGTCCTCGTGCTCCTCGCCGGCTGCCTGCAGTCTCACGGCTCCGGCGTCGAGAAGCTCGCGAACTCCGACTGCTACACGTGCCACAAGGCGAACTACGAGGGCACGACGCAGGTCGCGGCGATGGATCCCGCCGTGCCCGATCACCTGTCGGCGGCGAACGTCGGCACGTACAACCAGCAGTGCGGCGACTGCCACAACACGACGACCTGGTACAGCCACCCCGAGAAGCTGTTCAACATCAAGACCGGCAGCGGCAAGCACGCCGACATCCAGTGCGACACGTGCCACCTCGACTCGACGGACAACTCCGGCGACGCGCACGGCGCGAACACGCTGTGCACGGCGCAGTGCCACTTCCCGACGGAGACGATCGGCGCGGGCACGATGACGACCGGCCACAGCGATCAGGTCGCGCTCGGCTTCAGCTACACGACGCCGCCGGCGGGCTTCACGACGAAGAACTTCTGCCTGGCGTGCCACCCGAACGGCCGCGAGAAGCCGCACGACGAGGCGCCGTTTCCGTCCGGCCATCACGGCGACGGCGCGAATTGCGACCGCTGCCACGACCGCTCGAAGCAGTCGGACGCGATGGGCCTCAACGCGCCGTGCGCGCCCTGCCACAACAAGAACGGTGTGCGTGTGCACAACGAGAACCAAGGTGATCCGACCGGCTGCATCCAGCGCGGTTGCCACTTCGGCGGCTCTGGAGGAGACAACGGCGGATGACCACGTTGCTCGTCGCCCTCGGCCTCGTCGTGGCCGCGGGCATCCCGTACATCCTGTGGACTCGCATGGAGGCACGCGGCCACAAGCGCGCCGCCGCGGTGCACGCCGATACGCTGTCGCTCGGCGACGAGCTCGTGCCGGTCTCGATCCATCCCGAGGTCGATCTCGACGAGTGCATCGGCTCGGGCGCGTGCGTGCGGGCGTGCCCGGAGAAGGACGTCCTCGCGATCACCGACGGGCGCGCGCGCCTGATCAACCCGATGTCGTGCATCGGCCACTCGGCGTGCATGTCGGCGTGCCCGGTCGGCGCGATCAAGCTCGTGTTCGGCACCGCGACGCGCGGCATCGAGCTGCCGAAGCTGACGTCGGCGTTCGAGACGAGCCAGCCCGGGATCTACGTCGTCGGCGAGCTCGGCGGCATGGGCCTCATCCGCAACGCCGTCGAGCAGGGGCGCCAGGCCGCCGACGCGATCGCGAAGTCGGGGCGCCGCGGCCGCGCCGGCGATCTCGACGCGATCATCGTCGGCGCGGGGCCGTCGGGGATCTCGGCCGCGCTCGCGCTGATGGCGCGCGGCCTGCGCGTGCAGATCGTCGAGCAGTCGGCGTTCGGCGGCACGATCACGCACTACCCGCGCGCGAAGGTGGTGATGACCGGCGCGTTCGAGCTCGCCGGCTACGGCACCGTGCGCCGCAAGACGATGAGCAAGGAGCAGCTCGTCGAGCTGTGGGACGACATCCGCGCGCGCACGCAGATGCCGGTGACCGAAGGGGTGCGAATCGAGATGATCGAGAGCCAGGGCGCGACGTGGCGGGTCGCCGGCGGCAGCTGGCAGGACCGCGCGGCGAACGTCGTGCTCGCGCTCGGCCGGCGCGGCGCGCCGCGCCAGCTCGGGGTGCCCGGCGAGGACCTGCCGAAGGTGTCGTACCGCCTGCTCGAGCCCGAGCCGTTCTCCGGCAAGCACGTGCTCGTCGTCGGCGGCGGCAACGCGGCGGCCGACGTCGCGATCGCGCTGGCGCAGGCGAAGCTGTGCGCGAGCGTGTCGCTCAGCTACCGCCGCGCGCAGCTCGCGCGCCTGCGCGGCTCGGTGCGCACCGAGATCGATCGCTGCTTCGAGGACCGCTCGATCGTGCCGCTGCTCGGCACCGAGGTCGTCTCGATCGCGCCGCAGAGCGTGATGCTCAAGAGCGACAAGGGCGTCCACGAGATGCGCAACGACGCCGTGATCGTCCAGATCGGCGGCACCGCGCCGAGCGAGCTGCTCAAGACGGTCGGCATCGAGCTCGTCGAGAAGCGTGGCGAAGCCTAGCCCGGGACGTTGTGCGGCAGCCGCACAACTGTCCGGAGGCCACACAGGCGGAGCCTGGAGGGACGCCCACATCTCGCGGGTCTGCGCGGGTACGACCGTTGCACTGGTGTCCGCCTCATGCGCGGGTGGATCCTCATCTCGGCGATCGCCGTGGCGGCCGGATGTAGCAGCCGCTACCACCCGGACAACTTCGCCGAGGCCGCCGTCCACGGGACGGCCCTCAAGCAGCTGCAGTCGGACTGCCGCAGCTGCCACGGCGACGACCTGACCGGCGGCTCGAGCAAGGTCGGCTGCGATGGCTGCCACAGCGGCGCGACGCCCGACGCGTGGCGGACCAACTGCACGTTCTGCCACGGCGGCGTCGACAACAACACAGGCGCGCCGCCGCGCGGCCTCGACGGCACCAACCACGTCGGCGTGTTCCCCGCACACACGGCGCACGTCACCGGCTCGGCGATGGCGAACGCGTACGACTGCACGCAGTGCCACGTGAAGGCCAAGGACGTGCTCACGCCCGGCCACATCTTCGGCAACCCGGTCGGCGGCGCGCTCAACGATTTCGGCGCCGGCCTGTCGCCCCAGGCAACGTTCGACAAGACGACCGGCACGTGCGCGAACGTGTACTGCCATGGCACCGGACGCGCCGACGACGGCATGATCGCGGCGAACGCGCCGCCGGTGACCTGCGGCGGCTGCCATCCGAGCGCAGCGGACGGTCCGGCGGCGATGGCGGCGATGAGCGGACCGCACTCGCTGCACATGGGCGATCCGACGGGCATCACGTGCGCCGACTGCCACGCGAACACGACGACCGACGGCGTGACGATCTCGAACAAGGACATGCACATCAACGGCACGCGCGACGTGATGATCCCGGCGGCGGGCTTCACCTACGACGCGACCGCGCACACGTGCACCGGCACCTGCCACAACTTCGCGCACAACAACGCCGGCTGGGCGGCCGGCGCGGGCGGCACCGGCGCGTACCACCCGGCCGGCTTCAGCGCTGGCAACGTGCACGGTCCCGAGATGGAGCTGCAGCGCCAGGACTGCCGCGGCTGTCACGGCGCCGATCTCACGGGCGGCACCACGAGCGCGCTCAAGGGGCCGAGCTGCGACGGCTGCCACTCGGGCGCGACGCCGACCGCGTGGCGATCGGACTGCATCTTCTGCCACGGCGGCGGCAACGGCGATACGCGCGGCATGCCGCCGCGCGATCCGGGCAGCACGAACACGAGCCAGTCGCAGAAGTTCATCGCGCACTCCAAGCACGTGTACCCGACGCTGATGTCGGCGAACGACTGCACGACGTGCCACAAGCAGCCGACCGACGTGCTGTCGGCGGGCCACGCGTTCAACACGTTCGACAACCTTCCCAACGTCGTGTTCGGCGACGGCCGCAATCCGTCGGCCACGTACACGCCGACGACGTCGACGTGCACGAACCTGTACTGCCACGGCAACGGCCAGGGCAACAACGGCACCGCGGTCGACGGCAGCGCACCGATGACGTGCACGAGCTGCCACGGCGGCGACGCGAACAGCCGCGCGGGCCTGTCGAGCTATCACCGCGACCATCACGGCAACATCTCGTGCGTGACGTGCCACAACACGACGGTGTCGAGCGGCACCGCGATCAAGGACGTCACCAAGCACATCAATCACACCAAGGACGTCTCGTTCTCGGGCGGCGGCACGTACAACGCGTCGACCAAGACGTGCTCGAACATCGGTTGCCACCAGAACTACACGTGGCAGTGATCAGTGCTTCGTGTAGTCCTGGATCAGCTTCGTCTGGTGGTGCGGCTGGATCTGGACGTCGACGGTGCGGCGGATCCGCAGCTGCGCGTTGACGAGCGCGAGCTGGTGGTGGCCGGCGGGCAGCGGTAGCGAGCGCTGCGGCGTGATCAGGTGCGTCGGCCTGCCGTCGACGATGATCTCGCACGGTGGCTTCGTCGAGATCGCGAGCACACCGGTCGCGGCCGACGCGGCAGCGACACGGCGCGCGGGCGCGGCGGCGGGCTTGGCCGTGTGCACGGGGGCGCGCTTCGCGACGCGCGCGGGCGCGGCGACGTGCGCGGGCCGAGCGACGTGCGCGGGCGCAGGAGCGGCAGCGGGAACCGGAGCAGGAGCGGCAGCGGGAACGGCCGCGGGAGCGGCGGCTCCGGGCGGCGCGGGCTCCGCGACGGCGGCGGGCTTTGGCGCGCTGCGTGTCGGCTGCGGTGCGGCGATCGCGACCGGCGTCGATGGCGGCGTGATCGAGGCGCTCGCCTTGTGCGGGTCGGCGCGCAGCGCGAAGTACGCGATCGTCAGCACCGCGGCCGCGCTCGCGATCGCGGCGATCGCGCGCGTCGTCAGCCACGGCGACGTCGCCGGGCGATCGAAGTACGTCGTCATCGGCAGGCCGTAGTCGACGTCGACGCGCTCGACCAGCGCGACGCGCTCGCTGGCGCCGAGGCGGTCCGTCGAGTCGCGCGGATCGAGCAGCTCGATCGATTCGAGCGGCACGCTCGGAGTCGCCTCGACCGCGCGCTCGACCGGCGCGCTCTGCTCGAGCTCGACGTCGACCGACAGCTCCGGTGGCGGCTGGATCACCGGCACGGCCACGACCGGCTGGCGCGCCGCCGGGATCGGCGGCGGCACGGCCGTGGTCGCGCGCGCCGGGATCGGCGGCGGCACGGTGGTCGCGCGCGCGGGAACGGGCGGCGGTGTCGCGATCGACGCGCTCGCGCGAGCCGGCGGCGGCGCGGCCGTGGTCGCGCGCGCCGGAACCGGCGGCGGCACGGTGCCCTGTGCACGCTTCGGCAGCGGCGGCGGCAGCGCGGTGCGTGCGCGCGCGGGCCGCGGTGCCGGCGCGGGGACCGGCGTCGGCTCGGACGGCTCGGCGGACAGCGCCGCGAGCTTGGCGAGCCACTCGGCGGACGGCTGGGTCGAGCGCGCCGGCGCGGCGCTCAGCTTGGTGCGCGTGCCCGCGGCGGAGGCGTCCTCGGCGAGCGGCGGCAGATCGACCGGCGCGAACGCGATCGGATCCACCTGGTCCGTGCGGTCGATCGCGTCAGGACTGATGTCGTGGCTCGCCATGAAGACTCCCGGCAGGTCCGCGGCGAGCATATGCGCGGTCCGGGGTC
>JBLMXA010000583.1:0-3025 GCA_050257515.1 Acidobacteriota bacterium
CGGTGGCCGAGGTCCGAGGAACCACCTCCGGAGCGGAGGTCCTCGAGGTCGCGACTCGCACGGGCCGGCTACCGTGGACGGACGACACGCTCGTGCACCGGCACGCGATCCCCCATCCGGAGCGGGTTATCGCGATCGACGCGCCGCTGACCCAGACCGCGTGCGCGCGCTGCGAGCGGCCCGTGTGCCCCGGCATGGAGGCGTGCGCCGATCCCGCTGTCGTGTGGCTGCGGACCACCGGCCGCGCGCTCGTCCAGAACGTCGCCGCCGAGACCGTCGGCGGCGGCCCGCGCGTGTTCCAGCACAGCGCGCAGGCCAGGCTCGTGCCGTACACGCATCGCGCGACCGACGTCGTGATGACGTACCAGCGCGGCCTGTTGCCGCTGTCGGCGCTCGGCGCGTCCAACGGCGCGATCGCCGCGCGCGCGACCCAGCTCCGCCGCCGCCTGCGCAGCGCGGGCTACCAGCTGCACGGCAACCTGATCGAGGTCTCGCCCGCGGCGACGATCGGCGCGCTGTGCGGCTCGCGCGCCGCGCGCGGCTACAAGCGCGACGCCGATCCGTGGCGCACGCGCGCGATGATCCTCGAGCGGTTCGACGACCTGTCGTTCGCGCCGCAGAGCCGGATGGCGCGCGAGGACGTGCTCGGCAACGACCACTGCTTCGACGCGGTGATCGCCGCGTACACCGCGTACCTGTGGGCGCGCGACGGCTGGGAAGCGCCCGGCGGCGTGTTCGAGGACGACGGCTGGATCGTCTGTCCGCCGGACTAGGCTAGATCAACGTCTCGTACGCGGCGGTGACCTCGGCGAACTTGCGCTCGAGCGCGCGACGGCGCTCGCCGTCGGCGTCGGGCTGGAGATCGGGGTGCAACGAGCGCGCGAGGCGGCGATACGCGCGCTTGACCGCCTCGGCATCGGCGTGCGCGGGCAGGCCGAGCACGCGGCGCGCGGCCTCGCGGCGCGGATCGATCGTGCGCGTCGGCGAGCTCTTCTCGGCGACCACACCCTCGAGCACGAGCGCGTCGACCCCGCGCAGAAAGTGCAGGAACGCGAGCAGCCGGAACCTCGGCGTGCGCGCGAGCGGCCAGATCTGGTCGAGCCGGCGCGGCCGATCCATCGCGAGCACCATGCGGCGGTCGGCCTCGTCGCTGACCTCGGGCGCGAGCTCGGGTCGGATCGACAGCCGCACGCCGGCGAGCTCCCTGACGAGCGCGTCCCCGAGCGTGCTGTCGAGCTGCTGCTCGAGGTGAGCGCGTGCCCAGCCGGCCAGCGACACCTGGTGCGGCGCGCCCGGCGGATACGCGGTGACGCCGCCGGCGAACCCGAGCGTCACGCGATCGAGCGCGACGAGCCGCGCGAGCCGCGCCTGCAGCGCGCGCCGCGCGAATTCGCCCTCGCTGACGACGACGGCGCCGCGCCGCAGCACGAACACCTCGTCGCGCGGGCCCGCGCCGCCCACGGTCAGCACGCCGCTGCCGCCCTGCCGGCCCAGCCGGTAGAGCGCGCGCACGAGCTCGCCGCGATCGAGCGTCCTGCGAGCTTCGGTCCCCACGTGGCCATCCTTGGGGGCGGCCAGCAGCGGGGCAAATTTTCACCCGCGAGCCGCGGGGCCAGGGCTCACATGAATCCGGCTTTACGACGCTCGACGATGAACTCGATCACCGTGTTGCGGACATCCTCGCGGAACTTGACGAGCCCGGCGGCGATCTCGCGCAGCGCGGTCACGGCGGGCTTGTTGTCGCAATCGACTCCCGGCGACGCACCGCGCGAGAGCTGGCGGGCACGCTCGGCAGCGAGGATGACCAGCGCGAATCGGTTCGGGACCTTGTCCAGACAGTCTTCGACGGTGACGCGGGCCATGTGAGCGGCGGAACTTACCCCAGTAAGGCTGCATGTCAAGGCCGTGCTTGCCAGACCGCTGCCTGCGAACTACCCTAATAAGTGCAGCCCGCACTATCGGCAAATAGGCGGACCTGCACTTAACTTATGCCCGTCCGTCCGCCAGTGCCCGCGCAGCGTGGCCCCGTTCGCCTCGAGCTCGACTGGGACGCCCTCGAGATCGCGGTCGAGCGCAACTCCCCCGACACCGACAGCTACCTCGACCTGACGAGCGGTCGGATCATCACGATCACGACCGGCGATCCGGAAGCGGTGCTCAACCGCCAGCAGGTCTCGGAGAACATCCGCAATTACCTGCGCATCGAGCCGGCGAGCTCGCGCGAGCAGTACCGGTGGATGGAGAAGTTCGTCGGCTCGGTGTCCGACGAGCCGCTCCGCGAGCGGCTGATCATCTCGATCGACGGCAAGGGCGCGTTCCGCCGGTTCAAGGACGTGCTGCTCGCCTACCCCGCCGAGCGCGAGCGCTGGTTCTCGTACCGCGCCGATCTCCTGCACTGGCACATCCAGAACTGGCTCGAGGAGCACGGCATCCAGGCCACCAACGAGCCGCCGTGGGGCACGGTGCAGCAACCGGCCGAGCTGCCCGCGGTCGGCCGCCCGGTCGTCCACGGCACCGAGGCGCCCGGCGAGGCGCTGCGCCGCCAGGCGCGCGATCTGATCGAGACGATCCCCGCGATCGAGCTGCCGACCGCGATCGCGTTCATGGAGTTCTTGAAGCAGCGCAGCCTCGACGCGCTCGCGAAGGAGCAGACCGAACGCGACGTCGACGACGAGGATCCGTCGGCGTGACGATGGAGCCGCTGATCACGCGGCTCGTGCAGCAGGCACCCGAGCTCGACCCGCACACGATCGACGAGCTCGTCGCCGCGCTCGAGCAGGCCGGCACGCCGCTCGCGCTGGCGATCCGCCGCATCGTCGAGCTCGTCGCCGAGCAGCTCGTCGACATGGCGATCGCGCTGCCCGCGCTCGCCGAGGCGATCGCGACGCTCGAGAGCTCGCGCGATCCGAAGGTGCTCGAGGCCGCGCGCTTCCAGATCGACACGCTGGAGCCGGTGCCCGATCGGCCGACGATCGCGGGGCCCGACGTGCCGCTCGATGCGCTGAGGCGGCGATGACCGACGGCG
>JBLMXA010000584.1:0-8638 GCA_050257515.1 Acidobacteriota bacterium
ATGCGCCGCCACAAGATGAACCTGTCGGCGGCCGCGCGCGAGGCGCAGATCGATCGCAAGCACCTGCGCGAGCTGATCCGCAAGTACGGCCTCGATCCGCGCCACAAGATCGACGGCGAGAGCGGCGTCGACGAGGATCTCGAGTAGCGGTTACTGCTCGAGCCGCACGCGATACGACAGCCGCGTGTCGGTGATGCGGATGTCCCACTTCTGCCGGCTCTCGCTGACCGCGTCGTAGACCTCGACGGTGTGCGGGCCGAGCTCGGTGTGGATGCGCTCGGTCGGACACATCATGCCCGTCGGCTTGTCATCGACGAACACGTAGTAGCGGTCCCTGTCCTTGCACTTGATGACCTTGATGCCGGCGGGGCCGCCGTGCGGGGTCACCGCCTTGAGCTCGATGTTGAACTGGCCGTGGCCCTCGATGGCGGCGACGTACAGATCGTGGCCGGGCAGCAGCAACGCGAGGTTGTGATGATCGGCCGAGCCGGGCAGCTTCACCGGCGTGACGCCCTGATCGGCGCCGTCGAGGTAGACGTGCGCGCCGGCCGGCGTCGACGCGATCTGCAGCGCGTCGCTGGGCGCGGCCGGAGCCGGCGTCGCGACACCGGCGTCGATCACCGCGGGCTTCGCGGGCGCGTCGCTCTCGATCTTCGCGACGGCGGCCGCGTCGGCGGGCGCGGGCGGCACGGGCTGCTCGACCTTCGCCGAGCCGGAGCCCGCCTCGACGGCCTTCGTCGCCGCGGAGCCCGCGCCCGAGCCGTGACCCATGACGACCTTCGGCGCGTCCTGGGCGTGATCGCTCATCTTCGCGTACGCGTACCAGCCGCCGGCGCCGACGCCGCCGAGCACGAGCACCGAGAGCGACAGCCACAGCGCGCGCCGCGAGCGGGCCTCGATCGCGGCGGTCTGCACGCGTGCCTGTGGTCCGGTGCGCATCCGCACCGGTGGCGGCGGCGCCATGCTCGGCATCGTCGTCGCGGGCGGAGCCAGCGGCGGTTCGGGCGGCGGCGGCATCGCCGACAGCGGCGACTCCGCGGGCGGCGTCACGAACAGCTGCTCGACCGGCGACGGCATCGGCACCGGCGTGTGCTGGCGGTTCGCGGCCATCGCGGCGACGAAGTCCTCGACCGGCGCGGCCGGCCCGGATTCGTCCACGCTCGCCGCCTGGAGCTCGGCCGACGGTGCGGTCGCGAGCTCGTTCAGCCGGTCGAGCTGCAGCGGCGACATCTCGCCGGTCGGCGCGTCGTGGTGCGACGGCACGATCGGCGACGGCTCGGTGTCGGTGCGCACGTGGCCATCGCTCTCGAGCAGCTCCGCGTCGAGCTCGGGCACCGGCGCGGGCGCGGGCGGTGCGGGCGGCCGCGCCTCGACGCGCGGCACGGGCGGCCGCTCGCCGGTGCCGGGAGGTCTCGGCGGGATCACCGGCGGCACCATCGCGCGCTTGATCGGGATGACGCCGATCATCGTCGGCGCGCCGGTGGGCGACGGCGGCGGCGCGCCACCCGTCGAGATGCCCGGCGGCACCGGGATCGGCGGCGGCGCGAGCCCGGGCACCGTCGTCATCGGCTTCGGGATCTCCGGGATCGTCGAGTCCGCGGCGCGCGCGATCTGCGCGGGGCCGACGAGCGGCGCCGGGCCGGCGACCGGCACGTCGGGCCGCACGAACGGGTTCGTCGGCGAGTCGAGCGACGGCTCCGACGCGCGCGCGGGAGGTCTCGCCGCCGTCGACACGTCGAGCGACAGCATCCCCGACAGGTTGCCCTCGTTGAGCTCGCCGAGCCGGTCGACGATCTGCTTGACCTGCGCGCCGATGTCCTTGCGCGTGCCGGGCACCGGCGCGACGCGCAGCGCGGCGTCGAGCGCGTCGGCGAGCGCGCGCGCGTCGGGGAACCGCTCGTACGGCGAGCGCGCGAGGCAGCGCTGCAGCACGCGCACGATCGGGCGCGGCAGCGGCGGATCGGTCGGCGGTCCGGCGAGCACCGCCTGCGCGACCGTCTGCGGCGTGTCGCCGCGGAACGCGCGCTGGCCGGTCACCAGCTCGTACGCGATCGAGCCGAGCACGAACACGTCGGTCGCCGCCGACGTCGCCTCGCCGGCGAGCTGCTCGGGCGCGAAGTACGCGATGCGGTTCGCGAGCCGCGCGCTCTCGACGGGCCGCGGCGGCAGCGTCGCCGCGAGGATGCCGAAATCGGTGACCTTGACGTCGCCCTCGACGGTGACGATCACGTTCGTCGGCGCGAGCCCGAGGTGGGTGAGCCCGCGGCCGTGCGCGTAGCCGACCGCGCGCGCGGCCTGCGAGACGAGCGCGAGCGCGCCGCCGATCGCGAGCGCGACGCCCGACACCTTCGTCTCGGCGAGCAGCCGCATCGCATCGAGGCCGATCACGTACTCGACCGCGGTGAACGTCTGGCCCTGCGCGACGCCGAACTCGCTCATCCGCGCGATGCGCGGGTGCTCGAGGCTGCCGTACGCGCGCGCCGCGGCCGACAGCGCCTGCGCGTGCGCCGACAGCACGGTCAGCTCCGGCGAGAACCGCTTCACCGCGAACTGGCGCTCGAAGCCAGCAACCCCGAACACCTTCGCGCGCGCGACGGAGCCGTTCGGTCCTGCGCCGATGGTGTCGAGGATCTGGTAGCGCCCGACGCGCTCCGTCGCCGATTGCGAGTCCTTCACCCGAGCCTCGACTGTACCCGAGCCGGGGCGTTGACGCGACGCGTTGGCGTGCCCGAAACGCGTGCCGGAACAACTTGCTCTCGACGGCGAACGCTGGCACCACGGATCGCATGGCGAAGCGGCAGCGCACCAACGAGGCCGGCGAGGCGGGCGAGGACGACGACAAGAAATCCGACTCGGGCAAGACGCAGAAGCCGGACGCGAAGGCCGACGCGAAGGTGGAGGCGAAGCCCGAGGCCGCTGCGCCCGAGGCGCGCGGCGCCAAGCCCGAGCCGCTTCCGGACATCGAGCCGCCCGCGCCCAAGGGCGAGCCGTGGCCGGACGCGACGCCGGAGCCGATGCGGCCGGTCGATGCGCCGGCGCGCGCGCGGGTGTCGACCGTCGCGATGCCGATCGTCGCCGACGTCGGCAAGCCGCCGGAGATGCCGAAGACGACCGCGCCGCCGCCGCTCGCGCTCGGCGCCGTCGAGAACCCGACCCACATGCCCGGCCCGCGCCAGATCCCCGCCGGCGATCCCGAGGATCCCGCGCCGGCGCCGGGCCGCGTGCCCCCCGGTGATTCGCGCTCGCTCCGCCACCAGAACAACTTCGCGCTCATCTACCGCGTCAGCACGTACGTGATCAGCCGGTTCGGCAAGCTCGGAACACGCGGCCAGTGGCGGGTAGTCGAATATCCGACCTCGTCGGCGGCGAGCCATGCGTACGCGAAGGAGTGCTCGCGATTCGTCTCGGAGGGTTTCTCGGACTATCGTGACTGAGGTGGCACATTCGAAGTCGCTAGCGCTGCTGCGCTCGTCATGGCTCGTGCGCTGGGCGCTCGAGGCGCCGCAGCGGTGGCTGGGCAAGCGCAGCACGATCGGCCAGGACGTCGGCGGCGCGGCCGACGGGCTGTCCTACCTGCGCCACCTCGTGCGCGGCAACCGGCTGCGCCGGCGCGACGCGTTCACCGGGCTGTCGTCGGAGTCTCCGCCGGTGCTGCTGATCCATGGCTTCCTCGGCACGCGCGGGTCGATGTACATGCTCGAGCGCCGGCTCGTCGACGATGGCTTCGTCGTCGTGTCGTTCAACATCGGCACGCTGAACGTGCGCGACATCCGCCGCTCGGCGTTCCTGATCCATAGAAAGATCGAGCGAATCCTCGCGCAGACGCCGTCGCAGAAGCTCGACATCATCGGCCACTCGATGGGTGGCCTGATCGGCCTCTACTACATCAAGAAGCTCGGCGGCCACGCGCGCGTCCGCAAGCTCGTCATGATGGGCACGCCGGTGCGCGGCACGTGGGCGGCGCTCGCCGGTGTCGCGACGCTCGGGCTGTGGTCGACGTCGTCGTGGCAGCTGTTGCCGCGGTCGCGGTTCCTCGACGAGCTCGCGCAGGGCGGGATCCCGCCGAACGTCGAGGTGTCGACGATCGCGGCGGCGCGCGACTGGGTCGTGCCGCTGTCGACGACCCGGCTGCGCGGGGCCAACGCGATCACCGTGCCGCTCGGCCATTCCAGCCTGGTCGTGTCTGAAGAGGTTTATCGGCGCATCGTCAACACGTTGCGGCCCGCACACGAATACGCGGCGGACGATCCGCCGGCCACCGACTGACGAACTGCTCGGCTCGTTTGCTTGCGCATCCGCTGCGTTGGGCACTAGAATTTTTGTGGGGTTAGCCCCATGTCAGCCGTCCCGTCCATGAACGACCGTCCTCGTTTCGCGCTGCGCTTCATCTCGGGTAAGTACCAGGGTGGCGAGTTCCCGCTTCGCATGAACCGGGAGATCATCATCGGTCGCTCGAGCGACCTCGACATGGTGCTCGTCGAGGACATGGTGTCGCGCCGGCACGCCAAGATCAGCTCGAGCGACAGCGAGGTCTACATCCAGGACATGGGGTCGACGAACGGCACGTTCGTCAACGGCGAGAAGATCAACGGCCGCGCGGTGCTGCACGAGGGCGACCGCATCCTGGTCGGCACGTCGATCATCAAGGTCGTCGCGGTCGAGGGCCAGGTGGCGCAGCAGACCGAGGCCGAGGCGCGCCGCCGGCTCGAGGCCGGCGCGCAGCAGCGCCAGGCGACCCAGGGCCGGCCGATGTCGGGCGTGATCGAGGAGATCCCGCTGCCCGACCTGCTGCAGCTGCTGTCGACGAGCCGCAAGTCGGGTGTGCTGTCGATCAACAACGGCGTGTCGATCGGCAAGATCTACCTGCGCAAGGGTCAGATCTACTTCGCGACGATCAACGACGACTTCGCGGTCAGCCCGCAGAAGTCGATCTACCGCATGCTGACGTGGCAGAGCGGCACGTTCGAGCTCGAGCCGGGCGGCGAGATGCAGGTGATGGAGGAGATCCAGGAATCGACCGAGGGCCTGCTCATGGAGGGCGTGCGCCAGCTCGACGAGTTCAGGAACCTCCAGAAGCAGCTGCCGCCGCTGTCGTCGGCGCTCGCCGTGCCGACCCCGCTCGCCGGCAAGCTGCGGGAGCTGACCCCGAGCGAGCTCGACACGTTCCAGCTCGTGCTCGACCACGGCCAGCTGCAGAAGGTCCTCGATAGCTTCCCGGGCACCGACCTCGACGCGGCGCAGAACATCATCAGCCTGATGAAGCGCGAGTTCGTCGTCGTTCCCTGAGTGCTAGTCTAGGGAATGGAGTCGTCGCAGGTCCGCGTCGAGAGCATCGATGTCGGGTCGAGCCTGCGCAGCCCCTACCGCGGCGTCGCCACCGGGCGGCCGACGCTGCGGCTGACCGTGTCGATCGCGCCGCGCGGGATGCTGCCGTTCGAGATCCAGGTCGACGTCGACGACGCGTGCGTCGAGATCACCGATCACCACGGCTGCTTCGCGGTCAGCGGCATCGACCAGCTGTTCGTCGCCGAGCGCCAGCCGCCGGCGTGGCGGTTCCTCACGTGGTTCGGCGTGTTCGCGCGCCGTCATGGGTTGCCTGACAGTCTCTTACTCGAGACTCCCGATGGCCAGGTCGCGCGGTTCGTCGAGCGCGCGATCGAGCAGCGGCTCGGGCTGCGCGACGAGCCGGTGCGCGGCGAGCTGCGGCTCGCATACTAAGAGAGGATCAACCGCCAAGACGCCAAGTCCGCCAAGCCGGAGCCAGCAGAAAGATCCGATCTTCTGGCTCCGGCTTGGCGACCTCGGCGCCTTGGCGGTTCAATTCGTCTTTTGTGGTACGAACGTGCTCGTGATCCGCGAGGCCGCGTCCGTGATCTTGCTGCGACCCGCCGGCAAGGGCTTCGAGGTGTTCCTCGTGCGCCGGCATCGCGGCGCGAGCTTCATGGCGAGCGCGTACGTGTTCCCCGGCGGCGCCAGCGAGCCCGGCGAGGACGCGCGCACCGCGGCCGCGCGCGAGCTGTTCGAGGAGGCGGGCGTGTTGCTCGCCAAGGACTCCGAGGCCGCGGCCGAGACGCTCGAGCTGCCGAACCAGGCGCACATCCGCAAGCGCATCCTCGCCGGCGCGCCCGCGACCGCGGCGCTCCAGCTCGCGGGCCTGACGTGGGCGACCGAGGCGCTCGTGCCGTGGTCGCACTGGATCACGCCGTCGATCGAGAGCAAGCGGTTCTCGGCGCGGTTCTTCGTGACCGAGCTGCCGCCGGGGCAGGAGCCGCAGTTCGACGCGACCGAGACCGTCGACCAGATCTGGATCGCGCCGGCCGACGCGATCGCGCGCGCGGGCGAGCTGCAGCTGCCGCCGCCGCAGGTGCGCACGTGCTGGGAGCTCGCGCAGCACCAGACGATCGGCGAGGTGCTCGCCGCCGGGCGAGCGCGCGCCGGCGAGCCGCACCCGATCATGCCGAGGCTCGCGCCGGGCGAGCGGCCATGCCTGCTGTTGCCGTGGGATCCGGACTACATGGTCACCGGGACCGGCGACGCGACGCCGCTGGCCTATCGCCCGAAGTGGGCGAAGGGGCCGAGCCGGTTCGTGCTGGAGGATCGCCGGTGGAGACACGTCGACGCACCTGGTTCGACGACCGCGGGCTAGTCCTGTCCGGGCTCGCGGGCGCGCCCGCTGGCTCCGGCCGCTCGCTGCCGGTCTACGCCGGCGCGATGCACTACTGGCGCGTCGCGCCGGCGCGGTGGGCCGCGTGCCTGCGCCAGATCCACGCGCTCGGCCTCACGTGCGTCGAGACGTACGTGCCGTGGCGCGTCCACGAGCCCGAGCGCGGCGAATTCGCGTGGAACGACGAGCGCGATCTCGCGCGCTTCCTCGAGGCGGCGCGGGCGGCCGGGCTGTCCGTGATCCTGCGCCCGGGCCCGCACGTCAACGCGGAGCTGACGAGCTTCGGCATGCCCGACTGGGTGCTCGCCGAGCCCGCGCACCAGGCGCGCACCGCGCGTGGCACGCCGGCGTGGCTGCCGGTGCCGCCGCGCGCGTTCCCGATCCCGTCGTACGCGAGCGTGGCGTTCCGCGAGTGCGTGCGCGCGTGGTACGCGGCGGTCGCCGAGATCGTGCGGCCGTTCCTCGGCGATCCGGTCGTCGCGATCGGCGTCGACAACGAGGCGCAGCTGTTCTTCCGCGCCGGCGCGTACGACCTCGACTACCACCCCGAGGCGCTCGCGTGGTGGCGCGAGGCGAGCGGCCTCGACGAGCCGCCGCGGGAATGGGACCCGGCCGACGCCGGGCGCTGCGCGCTGTGGCTGAAGTTCAAGGACGAGTACCTCGCGCGCGCGCTCGGGCTGTTCGGCAAGGCGCTCGACGACGTCGGGCTCGCCGGCATCGCGCGGTTCCACAACCTGCCGCCCGGGCACTTCGGGTTCTACGACCTGCGCCAGATCCAGCACGCGATCGGCGGCCCGGTCGGGATCGACGCCTACACCCCACGCGCGGGGTTCCCCGAGCTGCGCCGGCGCGCCGCCGCGCTCGCCGGCAACGCGAGCCCGCTGCCGCTCGCGCTCGAGGTCGGCATCGGGTTCTTCCCGTGGTTCCCGCCGCTCGACCAGCAAGACGATCCGACGCGCGAGCGCGATCACCTGCTGACGCTGCTCGCGGCCGGCGTGCGCGGGTTCAATCTGTTCATGGCGGTCGAGCGCGACCGCTACTACGGCGCGGCGATCGACGCACACGGCAAGCTCGAGAAGCACGCGGCGTGGATCCAGCCGCTCGTCGCCGCGCTCGCCGACGTCGACTGGCCGTCGCTGCGGCGCACGTCCGCGATCGCGGTCGTCGATACGCGCGCCGACGCGCGGCTCGCGCTCGCCAGCTGCGCGCTCGATCCGGTGACCCCGGTGCTGTCCGACGTGCTCGGCCTCGGCCCCGGCGGCGCGGCCGAGCTCGCGCTCGACACGGCCGGCATCGCCGCACGCCGCTGGCAGGGCGCGATCTGCCGCGCGCTCGAGCTCGCGCAGGTGCCGTACGCGATCGTCGACGAGGCCGCGAGCGAGGACGAGCTCGCGCGCTATCGCGCGGTGATCGCGCCGACGCTCGATCGAATCGATCGCGGGCTGTGGCAGCGCCTGCGCGCGCTCGCCGATCACAAGAAGAGCGTCGTCGTGATCGGCCCGGGCACGCCGGCGCGCGACGAGCTCGATCAGCCGCTCGACGAGCCGGCGCCGAAGCGGATCGGCCGGCTCAAGGCGGGCTCGCTCGACGACGCGGCCGGGCTCGCCGACGACCTGTCCGCGCTGGCCGGCGACACGTCCGACGCCTGGCAGATCGAGCGTCCCGACGACGTGCGCGCGATGGCGTACCACGCTCCCGACGGCGCCGTGCGCGTCGTGTTCGTCGCGAGCGACGCGCCGCGCGCGGTCACCGCGGTCGTGCTCGCCGGCGAAGGCGCGCGCGCGCTGCGCGATCCGATCGCGAGCGAGACGCTCGCGGTGACCGGCGGCAAGATCTCGGTACCGCTGCCGCCGCGCGGCGTGAGACTCTTGATCGTAGAGTGAGGTGGGCGTGGCTGGCGCTCGTCGCGTGTACCCCGCAGGGAATCCCCGGCGAGGTCGTGACGCGTGGCCGTCACGTCGAGCTGCACGCCGA
>JBLMXA010000585.1:0-4889 GCA_050257515.1 Acidobacteriota bacterium
TGGTTGAAGAAGGAGAAAGCGTCCCCAGCTAAGGTCGCGATCTTGTTCGCAGTGGCGGCGACGCTGGTTGACAAAGGAGAAAGCGTCCCCTAGGCGCGGCCGGCGAGGCGGTCGGCGAGGCGCCGGTGCTCGTAGGTGCCGACGACCTCGCGCGCGAGCGGCGGCAGCGTGGCGAGCTGGGTCGCATGCGCGGTCTTCATCGCGCGCACGCGCGCGGCGGCGTCGCCGAGCTTGCGCGCGAAGACGGCGTCGCGCTCGCCTTCGCGGACGAGCGCCTCGTACGCGAGCGCCTGGTTGCGCTCGTCGCAGCACAAGAGCAGCACGTCGCAACCGGCGCGGATCGCGGCGACCGCGGCGACGTCGGCGCCCATGTGGCCCGCGATCGCTTGCATGTCGAGATCGTCGCTGACGACGACGCCCTGATAGCCGAGCCTGCCGCGCAAGAGGCCGGTGACGACCGGCTCGGACAAGGTCGCCGGGCGCTCCTTGTCGAGCGCGGCGAACACGACGTGCGCGGTCATGATCATCGGCAGTCTCGCGCGTGCGGCGCGGCGGAACGGCTCGAGCTCGACCTTCTCGAGGCGAGCCCAGTCGTGATCGATCCTCGGCAGCGCGAGGTGCGAGTCGGTGTCGGTGTCGCCGTGGCCGGGGAAGTGCTTGCCGCACGCGAGCACGCCGGCGGCCGCGAGCCCGCGCGCGAACGCGAGCGCGCGGCGGGACACCGTGTCGGCGTCGCGGCCGAACGCGCGCTCGCCGATGACCGGGTTGGCCGGGTTGGTGTGGACGTCGAGCACCGGCGCGAAGTCGACGTCGAAGCCGACCGCGCGCAGCTCGTCGCCCATCGCGCGGCCGACCGCCTCGGCGACGCGCTCGTCCTCGCCCGGCGGCAGGCCATCGTGCGCGAGCATCGGCGGCCACTGCGTCGCGGGCGCGCGCACGCGCTGGACGAGCCCGCCCTCCTGATCGACCGCGACGAGCGCCGGCGTGCCATCGGCGGCGCGCGCGTGCAGCTCGCGCATCAGCGCGGCCAGCGCGTCGAGATCGCACACCTCCTGCGGCACGTCGCCGGCGACCTTCGTGAAGACGAGGTTGCGCTTGAACAGCACGGTCGCGCCGGCCTCGCCGCGCGCGAGCTTGCCGCGCACGTGCGAGGGCGCGCTCGTCCCCTGAAAGCCGATCCACAGCAGCTGGCCGATGTCGTCTCGAAGCACGACCGGACTCTACCGCGGAAAGCCGGTCGCCTCGCCGACGAGCTCGAGCCGCTGCGCCGACTGCGACGCGCTGTACACGACGATGCTGCGCACGGTCGGAAACCGCAGCGCGATCACGAGCTCCTTGCGGCCGTCGGCGTCGAGATCGACGACGCCGAGCAGGTCCATGTAGACGATCGCCTTCTGATCGACCGGCTTGCCGGGATCGGGCGCCGGCGCGAGCTTGAGGTCGTAGAGCTGGAACCTCGGCGTGCAGGCGGCCTCCGCGGTCGGCGACGCGGTCCACTCGGCCGCGGGCCCCCGGATGCCGTCGAGCACGCCCGTGATCGGGAACGATTCGACCTTGCCATCGCCGTCGATGTCGACCGCGAGCTGGTCGCCGGTCATGCACGCACCGCCGGTCTGGTACGCGACCGTCTCGGGGCCATCGTCGGGATGGCCGATCTCGCCGACCGCGAGCCCGCACCCCGCGAGGAACTGACCGCACTTCGGATCCTCGGCGCGGGTCGCGAGCTGACCCGCATTCGGCTTGCTCGTCACCTCGTACGTGCACGGCGACGCGCCGGTGTACGCGCCCGACGCGACCGGCTGCTGCAGGCCGACGTCGACCAGGCCCATCGGATCGAACACGCCCGCCATCTTGCCGTCGGTGCCGAACACGACGAACCGCGGGACGCTGCCGCGCTCGACGGTCGCGGTGACCTCCGAGCTGACGTCGCTCCACTGCACCGTCCGCATGACGAGCGGCGCGACCGCGGGCCGGCCGCCCGCGCCTTGCGGGCACCACTCGCCGACCACGACCTCGCGACCGGCCGACGAGATCGGCGTCTTGTGCGGCCTCGCGACCGGACCGGGCTCCGGCGGCGGTGCCGAAGGCGCGACCTTCGGTCCGCACCCACAGATCAGCGCGAGCGAGGCAACTCGCCACGCCCGGCGGCGGTCTCTAGGCATCGCAGGAACCATAACGCGCCGGATCTGGACTCGGCCAATTCGCGCGGGGATGTCCAGGAACCAGCCTCGCTCGATTGACCCCCCAGGGCACCCTGCATATAGTCCGCCGGCTCTCACGCGATGCTTCAAAAACCTTCGGCTTATTCATGCGTTACTTCCGATCTCCTGTCTTCCTCGTAGGCATCGCGTTCCTGGTCCTCGGCAGCGAGGTCGCGCACGCGCAGATGGGCCCCGGCATGGGCGGGCCGATGGGGCCCGGTATGCCCGGCGGCGCGCAGCAGCCGTCCGGCGACGAGAAGAAGGAAGGAGTCGCCGAGGCCGCGCCGAAGACGCCGGGCCTGCTGCCGACGACGCCGGCGTTGCCGCCCCCGAAAGGCCGCCGCAAGCGCTACAAGCTGCTCGAGATGGGCGGGTACTTCCGCCTTCGCACCGATTGGTTCAAGGACTTCAACCTCGGCTACAACGACGATCCGAACCTCGGCGGCGCACCGTTCCCGCGCGCGCTCGGCTGCGGCGCGGTCAACCAGCCAGGCCATCCGTGCGACGACTCGCTCGGCGACGCGAACATGCGGCTGCGCCTCGAGCCGGTGCTCAACATCGACGAGGGCACGAGCGTCCATATCCAGGCGGACGCGTTCGACAACACGGTGCTCGGCTCGACGCCGACCGATCTGCCCTACGACTTCGGGTATGGCGGCCTCTACGGCGCGCCGGTCAACGCGACCACGATGAAGCCGCCGATCGGCGCGTTCGGCAATGGCCAGGCGCCGCAGCTGCAGGGCGTCAACAGCGACCGGCCGTCGATCGTCGTCAAGCGCGCGTGGGCGGAGGTCGCGGTGCCGCTCGGCGTCCTGAAGTTCGGCCGCCAGCCGAACCACTGGGGCATGGGCATCTACGCGAACGCCGGCGGCTTCGATCCGATCAGCGGCACGTACGACTACGACGCCGACTACGGCGACTCGGTCGACCGCGTCAGCTTCTCGGCGCTGATCCCGGGCACGTCGCTGCGCGCGATGATCGCGCACGACTGGATCCTCACCGGGCTGACGTCGAACCAGACCTCGGCCAACACCGGCCACTCTGGCGCGCCGTACGATCTCGACGACAGCGACGACATGGACGCGTGGGTCGGCGTGCTGTCGAAGATGGACTCGCCGCAGGAGTTCCGCGACGCGCTCGACCGCGGCGAGGCCGCGCTCAACTACGGCGTCTACTTCGAGTACAAGAACCAGGCCTGGGCCGAGGACCTCACGGGCTTCACGCTCGGCAACACGTTCGACGCGGCCAACCATTACGTGCCGCGCGCCTACAAGACGTACACGACGTCGCTGTGGGGCAAGCTCGGCATCGGCAGCTTCCTGTTCGAGACCGAGCTCGTCGGCATCATGGGCTCGCTCGACCGGGCGAGCGACCAGGGCATCACGCAAGCGCTCAACATCCGCAAGTTCGGAGGCGCCGGCCGGATGACGTGGCACGGCGTCGACGGCAAGCTGCGGCTCGGCGTCGAGAGCGGCTTCGCGACCGGCGACCAGTGGGACAACACGCCGCAGGGCAACACGAACATCGCGTACGCGAACCTGCTCGGCGGCACCGGCGACTCGACGCTGTCGCAGTTCATCTTCAACCGCGCGTACTCGGTCGACATGATCCTGTGGCGGCGGCTCGTCGGCGCGGTGACCAACGCGGTCTACGCCAAGCCGTTCCTCCAGTACGACCTGACGAAGACGATCATGGTCAGGGTGTCGAACGTGACGTCGTTCGCGCTGCGCCCGATCGCGACGCCCGGCAACGACACCCTCTACGGCACCGAGTTCGACGGCGACGTCGGCTACCACACCGACAAGCTGTTCGCGGGCTTCTCGTACGGCGTGCTGTTCCCGTTCGGCGCGATGGCGCACAAGCAGGACACGACGGACCAGGGCGGCCCGGGCTACGGCTGGGGCACCGACGCGAGCGGCAACCCGAACACGGGCGACCCGAGCACCGCGCACTGCATCCAGATGAAGCTCGTGCTGATGTTCTGAGAACAGAGCGCAACCACGACGACACAAAGGGCACCAAGTCCGGATTCCGGACTTCGTGCCCTTTGTGTCTTTGTGGTTGGTCTCTTCGTCAGAGCTGACCGATCGCGGCGACCAGACGGTCGACCGGCACGAGCTCGAGGCCGCTCGGCGACTCGAGCCGCTTCGCATTCTGGACAGGCAGGATCGCGCGGGCAAACCCGAGCCGCGCGGCCTCGGCGAGCCGCTGCTCGCACAGGGTGACCGCGCGGATCTCGCCGGCGAGGCCGACCTCGCCGAACACGATCGTGTGCGCGTCGATCGCGCGGCCGCGCGCCGACGACGCGATCGCGCACGCGATGCCGAGATCGATCGCCGGCTCGCCGAGCCGCACGCCGCCGGCGATGTTGACGAACACGTCGCGATCGAGCACGTCGCAGGCGGCGCGCTGCGCGAGCACCGCGAGCAGCAACGACACGCGGTTGCCGTCGCAGCCCGCGGCGGTGCGCCGGCCGATGCCCGCGCTCGCCGGCGCGACCAGCGCCTGGATCTCGACGAGCAGCGGGCGCGCGCCATCGGCCGACGCGACGACGACCGACCCCGGCGCGCCTACCGGCCGCTCCGCGAGCAGGTGCGCCGACGGGTTGGGCACCTCGGCCATGCCGGCACCGCGCATCTCGAACACGCCGATCTCCTGCGTCGAGCCGAACCGGTTCTTGTGCGCGCG
>JBLMXA010000586.1:0-4228 GCA_050257515.1 Acidobacteriota bacterium
CGTCATCGCGGCACGCGCTCCCCGCGCGCGTCGAGATCGAGCCACGCGTGCGAGTAGTCGCGCGTCCAGATCGGGTGCGGCTCGTAGCCCTTCACGTACGGCTGGGTGACCTCGGTCATCAGCTGGTGGTAGTTCCACAGCCACGGCGCGTCGTCGTAGAGGATCCTCTCGGCGCGGTGGTACATCGCCTCGCGCTTCTCTGCGTCGGGCTCGCCGCGCGCGGCGTCGAGCAGCGCGTCGAGCTCGGGGTTCGCGTAGAACGAGTCGTTCTGCGAGTTGACGTCCGCGATCGCGCGCGAGTGAAAGCGCGTGTCGAAGAAGTTCGTCGGATCGGGGTAGTCGCCGAGCCACGCGTCGATCGAGAACGGCGGGCCGTGCTTGCTGCCGATCGCGGTGTAGAACGTCGCGAACGCCATCTCGGTGACGTGCACGCGCACGCCGACCTGCGCGAGATCGGCCTGCAGCGAGCCGGCGATCCGCTCGGCCTCCTCGTCGTTGATGATCACGTACTCGACGTCGAAGCCGTCGGGGTAGCCGGCCTCGGCGAGCAGCGCGCGCGCCTTCGCCGGATCGTGAGGGTAGGGCGCGAGCGAGTCGTCGCGGCCGAACATGCCGGGCGGCAGGATGCCGTGCGACGCGACCGCGGCGCCCTGCAGCAGCTTGATCGTGTGCGACTTGTCGAGCGCGTAGTTGAGCGCCTGGCGCACGCGGCGATCGTCGAATGGCTTGTCGCGCACGTTCATCCGCGATCCGTACGCGTTCAGCGTCGCGCGGTGGTGCACGTACGGCTGCCACGCGGGCTGGTCGATCACCCACAGGTAATCGGGCGCGGCGAGCCGATCGATCGTGTCGAGCTCGCCGCGCTCGAACATCAGGAACTGCGTGTCGCGCGGGATGTTCTCGCGGATCTCGATCGCGTCGAGGTGGACGCTGCCGGCGTCCCAGTAGTGGGGGTTCCTCGCGAGCACCATGCGCTGGCCCTCGTCCCAGCTCGCGAGCAGGAACGGGCCGGTGCCGAGCGGCTCGCGGCGCAGCTGGTCGCCCGCGTTCGCGACGTGGTCCGCGCGCTGCGGCGTCGCGAACGTCATCGCCAGGATCTCGAGCAGCGCCGCGTTGCGCCTGCTCAGGCGGATGACGAGCTCGCGCGCGCTCGGCGCGGTGATCTCGGCGACGTCGGCGAGGAACGATCCGAACGGCGAGTCGGCGGTCGTGCGCGCGCGCTCGAGCGAGTACGCGAAGTCGGCGGCGACGACCGGCGTGCCGTCGCTGTACGCGAGACCGTCGCGCAGCCAGAACGTGTACGTCAGCGCGTCGGCGGAGATGTCCCAGCGCTCGGCGAGGTGCGGCACGACGCGCGTGCTCGCGGGGTCGTAGCCGACGAGCGTGTCGAACAGCGCGTGGACCTCGTAGCCGGAGATCTCGTCGTACTCGATCGTCGGATCGAGCGTGCTCACCTGATCCTTGATCGCGATGTGCAGCGTGCCGCCATCGCGCGGCGCGGGGTTGCCGGCGGCGCGGTACTGCGGGCCGCGATCGACGTGGCCGCAGGCGGCGAGCAGCACGAGCAGGCGCTTCACCGGCGCTCCTTCGGATCGAGCGCGTCGCGCAGCCCGTCACCGAGCAGGTTGAACGCGACGACCGCGACGAGGATCGCGACGCCCGGCGCGATCGTCAGCCACGGCGCCGTGCGGTAGTACGCGCGGCCCTCGTAGAGCATGCGGCCCCACGTCGCCGCCGGCGGCGGCGGCCCGAGCCCGAGGTAGCTGAGCACGCTCTCGGCGAGCAGGTTCTGCGCGAAGCCGAGCGCGGTGACGACGATCGCGACGCCGGCGACGTTCGGCAGCACGTGGCGGATCACGACGCGCGCGGGGCTCGCGCCGAGCGCGCGCGCCGCGAGCACGTGCTCGGACCGCGCGACGACGAGCGCCTTGCCGCGGATCACGCGCGCCATCGTCGTCCAGCCGACGAGCCCGAGCGTGAGCACGACCGGCGCGCTCGTCGACGCGAGATCGGCCTCGCGCAGCAGCGCGGCGAGCAGGATCGCGAGCAACAGGAACGGGAACGCGAGCACGAGATCGACGAGCCGCATCAGCGCCTCGTCGACCCAGCCGCCCGCGTAGCCCGCGGCGAGCCCGATCGCGAGCCCGAGGACGAGCGCGAGCGCGGTCGCGAGCGTCGCGATCTCGAGTGACGTCGACGCTCCGGCGGCGACGCGCGCCCACACGTCGCGCCCGAGGTGGTCCGTGCCGAGCGGGGCCTCCGCCGACGGCGGCAGCGGCGCGCCTCGCTCCGAAAGCCCGTGATCGATGTCGCTGGCGAGCGGGTCGTGCTGCGTGATCCACGGACGCGCCACCGCGACGAACACGAGCACCAGCGCGAGCGCCGCGCCGACCACCGCGCCGCGATGTGCGACGAAGCGGCGCGCGGCCCGGCTCGGGAGCATGTCGTCGTCGAGGATAACAGCTACATGTAGTTCTTAGCGATTCCGGCGGGCGCAGACGCACGCGTGCGCAGCGGTGGCGTGTCGACGGCGCGCGAGGAACGCGTAATCGACGGCGCACTCTGGTAAGCCGCCTCGCAGGGCGAGAGGGTGCGTGAAGCTGACAACGACTCACCGTCCGGGCATTACCACTGCACGTCGGCTGCACATGGCCATCGATCTCCTCACGCTGTTGCGGCGCGATCACCACGATCTCGAGCGCGGGCTCGACGAGCTACTCGACCCGGGCGCCACCGTCGTGGAGATTCGCAGCGCGCTCGACGGCATTCGCCTCGGATTGACAGCCCACGCCGAGGCCGAGGACATCGTGCTGTATCACGCGCTGATGAAATGTCGGTCGGCGGCCGACCTCGAGGCGCTCGTCAGCGCGGCGCGCGCGGCGCACCTCGCGGAGGAGGGCGCACTCGCGTCGCTCGTGTGCGCGCCGTTCGCGAGCGCGACCTGGCGGGATCGCGCGCTCCACCTGCGGCGCCTGGTCGTCGATCACGCGTCGTGGGAGGAGACCCACGTGCTGCAGCGGATCCGCAGCATTGCGCCGGACGTCTACGCCGGGCTCGCGAGCGCGTTCGCGACCGAGCGGCTGCGCCAGCTCGCGATGCTGCAGCCGTCGGCGCCGATCTACGTGCCCGAGCTCGCGCGCGCGAGCTGACCGCAAAGCGTTCGCTACCCCACTGGTAACTGGATGCGGGCGTACCGGCCAGCTTACGCTGGTCGAAATGCCCAAGATCGGGGACGTCCTGATCGCCTCGGGACTGCTCGAAGAGCACCAGCTGGCCGAGGCGCTCCGCGCGCAGGTGATGTGGGGAGGTCGCGTCGGCACCGCGCTCGTCGAGCTCCGGCACGTCAAGATCGACGAGCTCGCGATCGCGCTCGGCCGCCGGCACGCGCTGCCCGCCGCGCTCGCCGTCCACTTCGAGCGCGCCGATCGGTCGCTGACGATCCCGCGCGAGCTCGCGGAGCAGCTCGCGTGCGCGCCGCTGGTCCGCGCCGGCGAGCGGATCGTGGTCGTCTCGATCGCGCCGCTGCTCCTGCCGGAGATCGAGCAGGTAGCCAGCGCGCTCGGCATCCCGGGCGATCGCGTGATCCCGTCGATCGCGCCGGAGCTGCGTGTCCGCTACTTCCTCGAGCAAGCGTACGACCTGCCGCGGCCGAGGCGGCTGCTGCGCGTGCGCGGCGCGACCTCGCGGCAGTACGCCGAGGTGTTCGCGCTCGACGATCCGCCGCTGGTCGAGTCCGCCTCCGACGGCGTGCCGCTGGCCCCGAAGCTCGAGCTGCCATCGGCCGTGCTCGCGGGCGAGCCGCCGGCACCGCGCATGACGCCTCGGGAGCGCCGTCGCTACGTCGAGACGCTCGCCGACCTCGCCGCCGCCGACCTCGATCGCGAGGCGCTCGCGGAGCAGCTCGCCGCCGCGCCACGGCTCGCGGTGGGCACCGTCGAGACCCCGCTCGCGAGCGGCGACCCCGGCGAGCTCGCCGACGTGCTGACCGAGATCGAGGGCGGAGTCGACCGCGACGACGTCGCGCGCCGCGCGCTCGATGCGATCGCGCGCTTCGAGCCCGCCGCGGCGGCCGCGCTGCTGCTCGTCGTGCGCGGCCTCACCGCGGCGAGCTGGACCGGCTTCGCGCGGGACGGCAGCAAGCTGCCCGCGCTCGCCGTGCCGCTCGATCAACCCGGGCTGGTGACCGGCGCGCTGCGCCGGCCCCAGACGAGGCGCGTTCCGTCGGGCG
>JBLMXA010000587.1:0-10201 GCA_050257515.1 Acidobacteriota bacterium
CTCGGCGTACTGCTTGCCGACGAGCTCGTGGAATGCCGGGAACAGCACGGTGTCCTCGCGTCCGACGTGCGGCGTGAACATCGTGACGTAGCCGCGCAGCGCCGCCGCGAGCGTCGCTCGATCGGCGTCCGCGGTCAGCGGCCCCTGCGAGAGCTCGAGGATGCGGTTCGTGAGGCCGCGGCCGGCGTCGTGCTGCTGGCGCAGCACGCGGACGAGCTCGACGAGGTGGTTCGCGTGCTCGAACCGCGGGAACACGTACTGCTCCTCGATCCGCTCGTGATACTCCTCGACGAAGTCGTGCGCGATCGTCGCGGCGTCGCGCACCGCGGACACCGCGCTGCGGTCGCCGGTGTCGAGCCGCTTCGCCGCCGTCTCGTACACGACCATGAGGCGCTCGAGCACACCGTGCTCGCGCATCAGGTCCTCGCCGGGTGACACCTCGCCTGCGGTGTCATCTCCGCCCTCGGAGGTTCTCCTGCAACCGACGAGAACGAGCCCCAGCGTCACGGTTCCGGTGCCGAGGAGCTCGCGCCGGCTCATCGTCTTGGTCATGGCACGAGGCGAAGCAAGCGACGTGCTCGCGACGTGGGAGCACCTGGAGTCCCAACCACGGTCACACGTAGCGAGTCACGGGCAGGTGCGGCGGGGGAGCAGCAGCGGCGCGCGCGGCGGCTGCGAGAAGTCGAACGCATCGAGCAGGCTGCCGGCGATGCCGTCGCGGGCGTGCGCGTTACGCGTCGACATGAACTTCATGCCCCACAGCTCCTCGACGAGGCGCGGCACGCTCGCCTGCTCGGCGCGGTGCTCGAGCACGTAGCCGTGCTTCGCGTACGGCGAGATGATGAGGAGCGGTAACCGGAACCCGTTGCCGAAGATCCGACCGTCGCTCGTGCGCGTCACCTTCGGCTTCACGTGATCGTAGAAGCCGCCCCAGTCATCCCACGTCACGACGATCGCCATGTGCTTCCATTGCGGCAGCTTCATCGCGGCGTTGACGACATCGACGGTGAACTGCTCGCCCTCGCACGGCCCCTCCGGCGGATGCTCGGAGATCTTGCCGCCGCTGAGGTGCGCGATCATCAGGTTGTGCAGCGTGCCGGCCTTGACGTCGGCGAGCAGCTGCGACGCCGACGCGTAGTGGGATGCCGACACGTGGCGCTGCGACCGGATCTGCTTCGCCATCTGGCCGCCGTAGTCGATCCAGTCGAACCCGGCCGGCAGGTGATCGGGCAGCGAGGGCAGATCGAAGCACGGCTTGACGCTGCGCTCGACGCCCGTCGTCGGGTTGAACCACGTCGCCGTCTCGTGCGTGCTCGCGCAGCCGACGCCGCAACCCTTGCCGCCCGGCAGGTGGCACTTCGGGTTGTCGATCGTCGTCGACCGCGCGAACCAGAACACCTCGTGGCCCGGCGAGCTCGGCGCGAGCGAGGTCGAGAAGTAGTGATCGGCGAGCACGAACTCGCGCGCGTACTTCCAGTACGCCGGGATCTGGCGCTCGCGATAGCGCATGTAAGGCGTCAGTCCCGGGTTGGTGCTGAAACCGTCCATGTGGCCGTCGCGGTACGCCGCGAGCGCCTTGCCGTGCGAGTGGCTCGGCGACGTCGGCAGCGTGCCATCGGGTGCGAACGGACGCTTGAAGTGCTCGTCGCGGTGCGTCCGCGGGTTCCACTTGTACGCCCACGTGGCCCAGTCAGCGCCCGGAAAGCCGGTGAAGTAGTTATCGAACGTGTGGTTCTCCTTCACGATCACCAGCACGTAGCGGATCTTCGTCGGGATCTGCGTCGCGGCGGTCGCGGTGACCTCCTCGTTCGGCGCGTCGCCCGAGGTGACGACCTCGTCGAGGTCGGCGTCGCCGTCGAACGAGTCATCGACGTCGGCCTCGCCGGCGTCATCCGCCGGCTCGGTGGCGGCGTCGTCGAGCAGCGCCGCGGCGAGATCGTCCTCCGGCGAGATCATCGCGGGCGTGTCGTCGACCTCGGAGTCCTGCACGGCGACGACCTCGCCTTCGGGTGGATACGACGGGTGATCGATGCCGGCGCCCGGATCGAGATCCACCGTCGTGTCGGGATCGACGGCGGCGTCGTCGCTGATGCAGCCGCCGGCGACCACGAGCGCGCGCGCGAGCGCGCTGTGGGGTCGACCCCACGGTGCCCACGATCGTGTGCGAACGGCTGTCGCGGGCGCGAGGTCTAGATGGTTGTTCCTGCTCGAAGTGATCGACTGCTGCCGCATGGCAGCGCGCGCCCTCTGCACGAGCCGTGCTCGCGACGTAGGCGAACCGCCGTCGGCGCTGCTCGCGCGTGCGCGATCGCTCGCTGGCCGCCCCGGCGGGGGCGCGTCCAAGATCGAGCATGAAGAAGACTTGCCTCCTCTCGAGTCTCGGGTTGCTCGCGCTGGTCGTCGCCGTCCCAGCGTCCGCGCAGCCGAGCCGCGAAACCAACCACGACCGTTACGACCGTAACGACCATGACGACCGTAACGACCGCGATGTTCGCGGCCGCCGCGACGAGGGCCGCGCGCGCGGCACGATCACGCGCAACGCTCCCCGCGAGGTGTACTGGCGCCACGACCCCAGCGGTCGCTACGCGCACCACCCGATCGTGGTCGAGCGGCGCGCGCCGCGGGTCATCGCGCGCGATCGCTACGCGCGGCAGTGGCATCGCGGGTTTCGCTCGCGCCACGACTGGCACGAGTTCCACCCGTCGGCCGGCTGGATCGGGCTGTGGGGCATCGAGAGCTTCGCGCGGGTGTCGACGGTGACGTGCGAGGCAGCGAGCTCGCAGACCGGCGAGCTCTATCCGGTGCAGGCGCACCGCACCGGTCGCTGGACCAACGCCCAGGTCGACTCGGTGCTCGACCAGGCGCTCGACGAGTGCGCGCAGGCTGCCGGCGAGGACGTGTGCGTGCCCGCGCAGCCCGCGTGCTCGTATCGCTAGCGCCGCATCACCACATCGCGCGCAAGCGGGACGCGACGTCGACGGTCCCCGCCGGCTGAGCGTCGGCGCCGGCGCCGAGCGCGGCGCGGCCGCGGACGACGCGCTCGAAGCGATCGAGGATCGCGTCGGGCAAGAACCGGCTGCGCGGCGCATACACGTGGCGATCGCCGTGGCGGTGCTGCTTCTCGACGAACATCCGCAGCGGTTGCACGAGGTGAAGGTGATCGCGGGCGCGCGTCATCGCGACGTAGAGCAGGCGGCGCTCCTCCTCGAGCTGATCCGGCGTGCCGACCGACAGATCGCTCGGGATGCGGCCGTCGATCACGTCGAGGATGAACACCGCGCGCCACTCCTGGCCCTTCGCGGAGTGGATCGTCGACAGCACGAGCCAGTCCTCGTCGAGCCCGGGCGGGCCCGCGAGATCGCCGGTCGCCGCCGGCGGATCGAGCACGAGATCGTCGAGGAAGTGCGCGCGATCGCGGTAGGTGGCGGCGAGCGCCTCGAGCTGCGCCAGATCGCCGAGGCGCGCCTCCGCGCCGTCGTAGCGCTCGACGACGATCGGCTCGTAGAACGCGCGCACGAGCCCGAGCTGGCCGGGCCACGGCGCGACGCGCAGCTGGCGTAACAGCTCGCACAGCGCGGGCCACGCGGTGCGCGCCGCGGCCGGCGGGCGCAGCTCGGCGAGGCCGTCGAGCCCGTGCTCGCCGCGCACGGCGTCGAGCGCGCGCCGCGCGAACGCGGGGCCGATGCCGGCGACGAGCTGCGCGGTGCGGAACGCGGCGATCGGATCGATCGGGTTCTCGGCCCACCGCAGGATCGCGAGCAGGTCCTTGACGTGCGCGGCCTCGAGGAACTTGAGCCCGCCGTACTTCACGTACGGGATCCGCCGGCGCCCGAGCTCGAGCTCGAGCAGATCGGAGTGGTGCGCCGCGCGCACGAGCACCGCCTGGTCCTGCAGCCGCAGGCCGGCCTCGCGATACGCGAGCACGCGCTCGACGACGTAATCGACCTCGGCGAGCTCGTCGTCGACGAGCGCGAGGGCAGGGCGCTCGTCCGACACGCGCGTCGACCGCAGCGTCTTGGCGTGGCGCTGCGACGAGCGCTCGATCACCGCGTTCGCGGCCGCGACGATCGGCGTCGTCGACCGGTAGTTGTCCTCGAGCGCGACGACGCGCGCGGGCTGCGCGAACGCCTGCGGGAACTGCAGGATGTTGTGCACGGTCGCCGCGCGGAACGAGTAGATCGCCTGCGCGTCGTCGCCGACCGCGGTCACGCCGCGCCCGGTCGGCGACAGCGCGACGACGATCTCCGCCTGCAGCGCGTTGGTGTCCTGGTACTCGTCGACGAGCACGTGATCGAAGCGCGCGCGGATCTGCACCGCGAGCTCGGGCGCGGCCATCGCGTGCCACCACCACAGCAGCAGGTCGTCGTAGTCGAGCACGTGGCGCGCGAGCTTGTCCTCGACGTACGCGCCGAACAGCGCGCGCAGCGAACCGGCATGCTCGCGGCACCACGGATACGCGTCGGCGAGCACGCGCTCGAGCGGCACGCGCGCGTTGACCGTGCGCGAGTAGATCGCGAGGCACGTGTCCTTCTTGGGGAACCTGCGATCGCCCTTCGCGAGCCCGCGCTCGGCGCGGATCAGATCGAGCATGTCGGCGGCGTCGCCGCGATCGAGCACGGTGAATGCCGGATCGAGCCCGAGCGCGAGCGCGTGCATGCGCAACAGCCGGCTGCCGACCGCGTGGAACGTGCCGGCCCACGGCAGGTCGAGCCGCGCGAGCCGCTGCGCGCGGCGGGTCATCTCCTGCGCGGCGCGCCGCGAGAACGTCAGCAGCAAGACGCGCTGCGGATCGGCGCCGTCGATCACGAGGCGCGCGATGCGATGCGCGATCGTCGTCGTCTTGCCGGTGCCCGCGCCGGCGATCACGAGCAGCGGCGCGTCACCGCGATCGAGCACGGCCTCGCGCTGCGCGCGGTTCAGCTCCTGCACCTGTTCATTTGAACAGGTCCAGGGGATCTCGTGCAAGTTTCGGTTACTTGAACCAGAACCGGACGCCGAACGAGGCGTCGATGCCGAAGTGCACGCGGTTGCCGTAGCGGTTGTAGTAGTCGCCGGAGAGGAAGTCGAGCACCGGCACGGCCTCGAGGAAGATGTCGACCGGCGCGGTGTTGAAGTCGAACGCGATGCCGATCGGCACGCGCACGCCGATCGCCGAGCCGCCGTAGTCCACGCCCATGTAGGGGTACGTGAAGTTCCAGTAGCGGCCGCCGACGCCGATGAAGAACGGCAGCTCGAACGACTGCGTCGACGCGAGCGAGGTCGGGTGCCACAGGTAATCGGCGTACAGGTGGAAGCCGTCGCCGTAGTAGTAGTGGGCGTAGACGTAGCCGACGCCGAAATCGAGCGCGCCGGACGGCGCGACGAAGTACTTGCCGTTGAGGCCGGTCGGCTCGCCGAGCTCGAGGCCGAGGCCGAACGTCTTGTTCGCCTCGAACCCGCGGCCGCCACCGCCGCCGCCGCCGCCGCGCCGGCTGCGATAGCCGCCACCACCGCCGCCGCGATCGTCGCGATAGCCGCGGTCGCCGCCGCCGCCGCGATCGTCGCCGCCGCCGCGATCGTCGCCGCCGCGATCACCGCCGCCGCGATCGCCGCCGCCGCCGCGATCGCCGCCGCCGCGATCACCGCCGCCGCGATCGCCGCCATCGCCGCGCTGCCCGCCGCCGTTGCCGCGCTGGCCGCCGCTCGCGAGCAGCCGCTTCTGGCAGTCCTCGAGCTCCTCGTCGGGCTTGCACTGCAGGCGATCGTGACACTCCGACTGCGTCTCGGTCTTCCTGCACTGGACGTCCTGCGGCCTCAGCTGCGCGTACGCGACCGCCGACGACGCCACGACGAGACCGGCCGCGCTCGCGCTCGCGAACAGCCTCATTTGCCGCCCGTGCAGTCGGCGACCGCCTTGCGCTCGGCCGCGCACTTGTTGTTGCGCTCGGCGAGCACGCGCAGATCGTCGACCGCCCAGATCTTGTCGCCCTTGCCGCACAGCTCCTTCTCGTAGCAGTCGTAGAGCGCGGCCACCTTGTCGGCGCAGCTCTTCTCGCCGGCCGCGGCCTGCTTGCAGCCCTCGACGATCTTGTCGATGTGCTTGTCGCTGTCGCCGCATGTCTTGCCGAGCTGCTCGCAGCGCTGATCGAGATCGCCGGTCTTCGCGGCGTCTCCCTTGCCCTTGCAGGCCGTCCACGCGCACACTGCGAGCGCCGCGAGGAGGCAGGCGAAAGATCTTCGAAGTGCCATGCGCCGAGCATACCCGAGTCGCGCGGCGACAGGCGTTCAGCGGCGGAACGGCGCGTCGAGCGTGACGTCGAGGCCGTGCGCGAGCTCGAGCGTCTCCGCGCGCGTCAGATTCGCCTCGGGATGCGCCATCCGGTACTTGTACGGCGGCATGCCGCCGCCACGCGTCGACTGGCCGGCGTACGGCGCGAGATCGTAGGTCCTGTCGAACTCGGAGAAGTTGATGATGTGGCGCGCCGACTCGACGTCGCGCTCGACGACCCACGAGAACGGCGCGATGTCGGCGTACCACGGCCACCGTGTCTCGTTGCTGTGACAGTCGAAGCACGCCCGCTTCGCGAGCTCGCGCGTGCGCGGCGTGTCCCAGTACGGCTCCTGCGTGACCGGAGGATTGGAGTGCGTGCGACCGTACGGCACGAGCTGCATCGCGCCGAAGATCCCGACGATCCAGGCCAGCGTCAGCAGGAAGATCTTGAGGAAGCGCCGCACTCTGGCCTTCATACCGCTTTCGATGCGAGGCGCGTGATCGCGAAGCCGTGCCAAGTTGCCGCAGGGGTTGGGTGACCCTGGGGCACTCGGTGCCAGGCGAATCGAGTCCCATGCGCGGCGCGGCAACCCCGCGGGTTCACTTCGCCAGGAACTGGTCCGCCCCGTGCACGAACTGCCGGTGGGGAACCATGCCCAACGAGTCGAGCGCCGTCGAGAACCTGGTCCATTCGCTGCGCACCAAGCGGCTGCGCACGGACCCGGCGGACGCGTACCTGTTCCAGCCGGCGCCGAGCGATCGCGCGCCGCGCTGGCGCGAGCCGATGCTGCCGTCGCAGGTCGCGCCGCTCGTCGCCCCCCCGCCGGTGGCCGCGGTCCGGCCGAAGGCGCCGCGGCGCGACCGCCGGTGGCCGTGGATCGCCGCGACGCTGCTCGCCGGCGCGATCGGCGTCGCGGTCGCCGCGTACGTCCCGTTCGGCTCGAGCGACGACGCGACCACGCCCGCGGCAGCGATGATGCCGATCCCGGTGCCCGCGGCGGCGCCTGCACCTGCACCGGCGCCTCCGCCGGCCGAGCCGGTCGCCGCGCCCGCGCCCGCGCCCGCACCGACGCCGACGATCGCCGAGACGCCGGCGCCGAAGACCGACGAGCAGCCGGCGACCAGCGAGCCCGTCGCTGCGCCGCCCGCACGGGCGCGCCACCACAAGGTGCGGGCGAAGGCCAAGCACGTCGCCGCGAAGGCGAAGCACGCGAAGCGCAGGAGGCACAAGGTGGAGGCCGAGGCCGAGCCCGCGCCCGTCGTCGAGGACGATCCAGACCCGGCGCCAGCGCCCGCTCCGAAGGCACCCGCGCGGTCGAGCGCGCAGAGCGACGACGGCGAGAACCCGCTCTGAATCGCCGCGCGCCCGGTGTAGGGTCGCGCGCATGCCGGTGGAAGAGTACGTGGTCGGGTTCGAGTGCGAGCTATCGCGCGTGCCCGACGTCGCAGTCCAGGAGGCCGTCGAGCGGTTCGCGGAGCACCTGCGCCACGACAACGAGCACAACCGCGCGATGGAGCACCTCGTCGATCTGCTCGGTACCTGGGCCGGCTCCGCCAGCGCGGCGGCGGCGATGGACGGCGAGGCCGGCGCCTACGTGCGCGTGCTCGAGGAAGGCCGGCTGCGCACGCTGCGGCTCGACGACGCCGGCGTCCGCGCGCGGTTCGCACGCCTGCGCGAGGGCGGGATTCGCGTGATCAACCCGGCGGCGGCGATCTCGCCGGACGACGATCCGATGATCGCCGGCCGCCCGCGGCAGCGGCTCGCGGCCATCGACGCCGCGCGCAAGCCCGACCTGCCGCGGCTGCTGCGCGCGCTCGCGCACCCCGCGAACGCGCGCGGCGCCAAGGACGCCGCCGAGCTCCGCCGTCGCATCTACACGAAGCTCACGATGATCGGCGGCAGCGCTGCCGAGGATGCGCTGATCGGTGCGCTCGCGACCGAGGACAACGAGGTGATCGACCCCGTGATCAGCTGCTTCGTGCGGCAGCCGACGCTGCTCGCGCGGCTTCCCGACGTGCTCGCGGCGGCGTGGCGCGACAAGCGCGAGCTGGTCGCGAGGCGCGTGCTCGAGCTGGCGGGCGATCTCGAGTGGACGCCCGGGTGGCGCGCCCATGCGCCCCGAGATCTCGTCGCCGAGATCGATCGCCGGTTGGCCTCTGCGCGCTAGATCGCCTAGCATCGCGACGCGTGGCGAACGATCTGCAGCTGTCCGTCGAGCTCGAGGCGGCGCTCGTGCGCGAGCTCGCGCGCTGCTACGAGCGGACCAACTGGATCCACTTCGGCGAGCGGCTGACGGCGCCGGTGATCGTGCTCGCGGACTCGCCCCAGCGGCTCGGTCAGTGGGCGCGCGCGACGCGTACGCTCGAGCTGCAGCGCCGCCTCGTGCTCGACCGGCCGTGGCCCGAGGTGCTCGCCGTGCTCGAGCACGAGATGGCGCACCAGTACGTCGACGAGGTGCTGCAGGTGCGCGACGAGACCGCGCACGGCGCGACGTTCCAGCGCGTCTGCGAGGAGCGCGGCATCGACGCGCGCGCGAGCGGCGCGCCGGCCGCCCGCGGCGAGGCCGGCGACAAGATGCTCGAGCGCATCCGCAAGCTGTTCGCGCTGGCCGCGAGCTCGAACCAGCACGAGGCGGAGGCCGCGATGAAGCGCGCGCACGAGCTGATGCTGCGCCACAACCTCGAGCAGCTGCCGGTGCGGCACGAGTTCGAGGTGCGGCACGTCGGCGAGCCGCGGCGGCGCGCCGATCCGATCGAGGCGGAGATCGTCGGCCTGTTGACGGAGCTGTTCTTCGTCGAGGCGATCTCGATCCCGGTGTATGTGCCGCGCACGGGCCTGCACGGCCGCGTCTACGAGATCGCGGGCACGCTCGCGAACGTCGAGATGGCGAGCCACGTCCACGCGTTCCTGCTCGCCACGGCCGACCGGCTGTGGCGCGAGAACCGGGGCGACGCGCGCGTGAAGAGCGGGCGCGATCGCGTGCCATACCAGACCGGCGTGATCCGTGGCTTCCGCGACAAGCTGCTGCGCGAGCGCGTCGTGCTGCGCGGCGAGGGCCTCGTGTGGGTCGGCGATCGCCGGCTCGAGGAGTTCTATCGCCGACGTCATCCGCGCGTCGTCACCCGCAGGCGCAGCATGCGCACGAGCGCGGCGCACCACGCCGGGCGCGAGGCCGGCCGCAACGTCGTGCTGCACCGTCCGGTGACCGCGGGCGGCGCGGGCGGACCGAAGCTGCTCACCGGGCGGTGACGCCGGCGTCGACGAGCCACAGGTGCTGGCGCGCGAACGCCTCGTGCGCCGCCGCGAACAGCTCGGGCTCCTCGTGCGTGCTCACGGCGCGATCGAGATACGTCGCGAGCTCGTGCCAGCGCGCGTGGACGTCGCGCGCGTGCGCCGTGAGGTAGCGCGACGCGCGCCGCAGCACCGGCGCGAGGTGCGGCACGAGCGCGCGATGGACCGCGGCATGGCAGAGCCGGTTGCGCTCGAGCACGTACAGCCAGCCGAGCCCGCTCGCGCGCGTCGCGAGCGAGGGCACGACGACGGGCTGCGCGAGCAGCTCGCGGATGCCGCCGTCGAGCCCGAGCGCGAGCAGATCGTCGGCGAGCCGGCCCGACGCGACGCGCGTCGCGAGCAGCGCGGTCGACAGGCCGCCGGCGGCGAACAGCTGGGCCTCGACCGCGTACTCGAAGTGGTAGATCGCGGCAAGCCAGCGCCGCAGCGTCGCCGGCGTCGGCTCGTCGAGCACGCCGAAGCGATCGCCCTCGGCCGTCGCGTGGTGCGCGCGCGTGTCGCGCTCGAGCCGATCGAGCACGCGCGCGGGCCGCTGCATCGCGACCGCCATCACGCCACCCTGCGCGACGAGGTCGGCGCGGCGCGCCGCACGTGCCGCGGGGCGCGGCTGTACCACTGGCGTTGCTGGCGGAACGCCTCGTTCGCGCCGGCGACGATGC
>JBLMXA010000588.1:0-2746 GCA_050257515.1 Acidobacteriota bacterium
GCCGGCCGCCGCCCGTCGCGACCGCACGGTCGCCGGCGACGTGATCAAGGCCGCGCGGTTCCTGACGACCGCGCGCCTCGACGACGCGCGCGCGATGCTCGGCGATCTCGAGAAGCGCGCCCCCGACGCGGTCGAGGTCAAGTGGCTCGAGGCCGAGCTCGCGTTCCAGTCCGGCGACTACAAGGGCGCGCTCGCGGCGCTCGACAAGGTCCCCGACGATGCGGTCGACGGCATGGCCGGCCAGACCAAGAAGCTCGCGCAGTCGACGCTGCAGGTCACCGAGAGCTTCGTCGACCAGCGGTCGCCGAAGGGCCACTTCATCATCCGCTACGCGCCGAGCAGCCACGACGGTGCGATCGCCGAGCTCGCCGGCGAGGTGCTCGACTCGGCATGGGACGCGATCGGCGACGACCTCGGGCTCAAGCCCGCCGATCCCATACGAGTGGAGCTGCTCGGCTCGCCCTCGGATCTCGCGAAGATGTCGCCGCTCACCGAGACCGAGATCGAGACGACCGGCACGATCGCGCTGTCCAAGTACAACAAGCTGATGGTCGTGTCGCCGCGCGCGACGATGTTCGGGTATCCGTGGATGGACACGCTCGCGCACGAGTACACGCACCTGATCGTGTCGCGGATCTCGCACGACAGCGTCCCGGTGTGGCTGCAGGAGGGCCTCGCGCGGTTCGAGCAGACGCGCTGGCGGCGGCCGCCCGAGCTCGTGCTGTCGTCGACCGAGCAGGCGCTGCTGTCGGCCGGGCTCAAGAAGGGCCGCCTCATCACGTTCGACGAGATGCACCCGTCGATGGCGAAGCTGCCGAGCCAGGAAGCCGCGGCGCTCGCGTACGCCGAGGTCTACACGCTCGTCGGCTGGATGCAGAGCAAGATCGGCTACAAGGGCCTGCGCGACGTCCTCGCGTCGCAGCGCGACGGCAAGACCGCGCGGCGCGCCGTCGCCGAGGCGCTCAACCTGCCGTGGCCGTCGGTCGACAAGGAGTGGCGCGCGCACCTCAAGGTCGGCGACGGCAAGGCGCGCGCCGGCAAGCCGATCAAGTTCGCGAAGGGCGGCACCGACTCCGAGAACGTCGGAATCGAGCAGGTGTCGGCGCGCGCGCGCAAGCACGCGCGGCTCGGCGGCATGCTGAGGGCGCGCGGCATGCTCGAGGCCGCGGTGGTCGAGTACGACAAGGCGCTCGCGGCCGGCGGGCCAGAGCCGTTCGTCGCGGGCAAGCTCGCGCGCACGCTCGTCGAGCTCGGCAAGTACGACCGCGCGATCGAGCTCGCGACTCCGCTCGCGTCGGCCGACGATCACGACGCGATGCCGGCCGTGACGCTTGGCATCGCGCGCGCCGCGAGGCATGAATGGCCGGAGGCGATCGCCGCCTACGAGCAAGCACTGCGCGTGAGCCCGTTCGATCCTCAAACCCGCTGCGGCCTGGCCGAGGCGTATGCTCAGATCAAAGATACTCGTGCCGCGCGGGAGCGCGCCGCGTGTGACCAGCTGAAGAACTAGATGAAACCCGCAGACGTCACGCCCATCCGCCAAGAGCAGTCCACCGAGGTGAACCCGGTCGTTCCGACCGAGGACGCACCGACCGGACCGCCCGCGGTCGATCGTCATCCCGGCGATCTCGACGCCGTCGCCGAGCTCGCCGAGGCGCACGCCCAGATCGTGCACGAGATCGAGAAGCGCATCATCGGCCAGCACCGCGTGGTCGACCAGCTGCTCGTCGCGCTGTTCGCCCGCGGCCACACGCTGTTCGTCGGCGTGCCCGGCCTCGCGAAGACGCTCCTCATCTCGACGCTCGCCGAGACGCTGAACCTCAGCTTCAACCGCATCCAGTTCACTCCGGACCTCATGCCGGCGGACATCACCGGCACCGAGGTGCTCGAGGAGGACCACACGACGGGCCGCCGGATCTTCCGGTTCGTCAAGGGGCCGGTGTTCGCGAACCTCGTGCTCGCCGACGAGATCAACCGCACGCCGCCGAAGACCCAGGCCGCGCTGCTGCAGTCGATGCAGGAGTACCGCGTCACCGCCGGCGGCACGACGCACGAGCTGCCGCTGCCGTTCCTCGTGTTCGCGACGCAGAACCCGATCGAGCAGGAGGGCACGTATCCGCTGCCCGAGGCGCAGCTCGATCGGTTCATGTTCCAGGTCGACGTCGAGTACCCGAGCGAGACCGAGGAGGAGGAGATCGTCCGCCAGCAGACGAGCGATCACCGCCCCGAGCTTTCGCGCGTGCTGTCGCCGCAGCGGATCCTGCAGCTGCAGGAGCTCGTGCGCCGCGTGCCGGTCGCCGATCACGTCGTCAAGTACGCGGTCGCGCTCGCGCGCGCGACGCGGCCGACCTCGCCGAACGCGCCCGCGTTCATGCGCGACGCGGTGTCGTGGGGCGCCGGCCCGCGCGCGTCGCAGTTCTTGATCCTCGCCGCGAAGGCGCGCGCGATCCTCGACGGCCGCTTCGCCGTCGCGATCGACGACGTCGCCGCGCTCGCGCGCCCGACGCTCCAGCACCGCCTGATCCTCAACTACCGCGCCGAGGCAGAAGGGCTCCGCTCCGGCGAGCTCGTCGATCGCCTGCTGTCGGTCGTCAACCCGTAGTCATGGGGGAGCGACGACGATCTATCGCCGCGAGTGCGAGCGCAGCGAGCGCGAGCGCACCTCGAAAGGAGCGAATCCCTTGACGGGAGAGCGACGACGATCGATCGCCGCGAGTGCGAGCGCAGCGAGCGCGAGCGCACCTCG
>JBLMXA010000589.1:0-3758 GCA_050257515.1 Acidobacteriota bacterium
GAGCTGGTCTCGCTCGCGCGCGCTGGTCGGCTCGAGGTCGAGGTCGAGACGTTCCCGCTCGCTCGCGCGCTCGATGCGTACGCCAAGCTCCGCCGCGGCGAGATCCGCGGCCGCGCGGTGATCGTGCCGTAGCCGTCAGCGGGCCTCGAGCAGCTCTTCGAGCACGCGCGTCAGCTCGTCGACCTTGACCGGCTTCGTCAGGTAGCGATGGAAGCCGGCCTCCTTCGCGCGCTTGGTGTCCTTGAGCAGCGCGGCCGCCGACAGTCCGATCACCGGGATCGACTTGGTCTCCGGCCACTCGCGGAGCTTCTGCACGGCCTCGAACCCGCTCATCCCGGGCAGGTTGATGTCCATGATCACGACGTCGGGCTTGTGCGCGCGGATCACCTCCAGGCCGATCTCGGCGGTCGGCGCGGTGATGAGCTCGACGCTCGGCAGCTCCTCCATGAGGTCCTGCATGAACGCGATGTTCGACGGGTTGTCCTCGACGTAGACGACCTTGTGGCGAGTCGAGCCGGTCGCGAGCGGCGACGCGATCGGCGCCGACCGCTGCGCCGGCAGCTCGGCGGACGCGCGCGCCTGCTGCGGGATGTCGAGCCAGAACTCCGAGCCCTTGCCGACCTCGCTCGAGAAGCCGACGCGGCCCCTCATCATCTCGGCGAGCCGCCGCGTGATCGTGAGGCCGATGCCGGTGCCCTCGATCGGGCCGGTCTCCTGGCCGGCGCGCTGGAACGGCTCGAACACCTTGTCGTGCTTGTCCTCCGGGATGCCGATGCCGTCGTCCTTGACCACGATCCGCACGTGACCGTCGCGCGCGGCGATCGTGAACCACACGTGACCGCCGACCTTGCCGTACTTGATCGCGTTCGAGCCGAAGTTCATCAGGATCTGCGCGAGCCGCGTGCGATCGGCGAGCACGCGCGGCAGCTGCGATGCAGGCGGCGCCATGATCGTGATCCCCGCGCGCGTCGCCATCGGCTCGAGCGTCGCGATCACCTCGTCGAGCACCTCGCGCGCGTCGACCGGCTCGGGCGACATCGTGATGCGGCCGGCCTCGATGCGCGACAGATCGAGCACGTCGTCGATCAGCCGCAGCAGGTGCTCGCCGCCGCGCAGCACGTGCTGCAGGCGCTCCGCCTGGCGGTCGCTGAGCGGCTGGCGGCGATCGCGCTCGAGCAGCTGCGCGAACCCGAGGATCGCGTTCAGCGGCGTGCGCAGCTCGTGGCTCATCGACGACAGGAACTCGCTCTTCGCGGCGCTCGCGGCCTCGGCGAGCTCGCGCGCGTTGCGCAGCTCCTCGGCGTGCAGCACGTCGTCGGTCACGTCGGCGATCGTCGACACCGTGCCGTGCTCGGCGGTCTTGCTCTCGATCACGCGCAGGAACCGCCCGGTGCCGGTGCGCACCTCGAGCATCCCCTGCGGGGCGCGGTGATACACGAGCCAGCGCTCGTACAGCTTCTCGCGCGTCTCGTTCGAGAAGTCGAACACGCCGGCGCGCAGCGCCTTGTCGAGCAGCTCGTCGAACTTCATGCCGACGATCGCGCCGCCGACGGCGCCGCCGAGCAGCTGGCGCGCGGCGCTGTTGACCATCATCACGCGATCCTGCTCGTCGTAGAGCGCGAACGCCTCGCGCACCGAGTCGACGGCGGACACCAGGTACGCGTTCGCGCGGCGGTTCTCGCGCTCGAGCTTGCGGCGCTCGGTGACGTCGCGGATCCCGGCGGTGACGAGCAGGCCCTGGCTGGTCCGGATCGGCGCCAGGCTGATCTCGACCGGGATCTCGCTGCCGTCCTTGCGCCGGCCGGTCAGCTCCATGCCGATGCCCATCGGCCGCAGCCGCGGCGCGCCGGTGTAGCCGGAGAGGTGCTTGCCGTGGGCGCCGCGCGCGCGCTCGGGGACCAGCGTCTCGATCGTGTGGCCGCGCAGCTCGTCACGGGCGTAGCCGAACATGCGCTCGGCCTCGGCGTTGACGAGCACGATCTCGCCGCGCTGGTTGCACACGACGACGCCGTCGGGCGCGGCATCGACGAGCTCGCGAAACGGCAGCTCAGGTTGCTCGTTCGACATCCACCAGCCTCACGCAGAACACCGCACCGGGCGAGCCATCCTCGATCCAGATGCGGCCGCCTTGAGCCTCCACGGCGAGCTTGCAGAACGCAAGCCCGAGGCCGCGGTTCGTGCGCGTCGCGGTCTCGGCGCCGCTGCGGAACCGCTCGAACACCGCGTCGCGCAGCTCGGGGGGCACGCCCGGGCCCGCATCGGCGACACGCAGCTCGACGCCGCCATCGGCGGGCACGACCGCGACGCGGATCTCGGTGCCCTCCGGCGCGTGGCGGATCGCGTTGTCGAGCAGGTTCGCGAGCACGCGTCCGGTCAGATCGCGGTCGGCGCGCAGCTCGGGCGCCTCGATCGCGGTGCCGATCGACACGCCGGCGCGCGAGGCGGTCGCCGACAGCTCGTCGAGCACCTCGTCGACGAGCCCGCGGCTCTCGATCGTCGTCGGCTTGGGGGCCAGCCGGCCCTCGTCGGCCTTGCTGATGTCGAGCAGGTTCGTGATCATCCGCAACAGCGCGCGCGTCTCCTCGCGGATCTTCGCGAGCGAACGGCGCACGCGCTCGGGATCGCCGATCGCGCGCTCGAGCGCCTGCGAGTACAGATCGATGGCGTTGACCGGGTTCTTGAGATCGTGGACGAGGAACGCGGTGAGCTGCTCCTTCTGCAGCTCGAGCCGCTGCAGCGCGTCGCGCTGGTGCTTGAGCTGCGCGTACAGCTCGCTGCGCTCGAGCGCGATCCGGCGCAGGCGCAGCGCCGTCTGCACGCGCACGAGCAGCTCGGCAGGGCGGTAGGGCTTCGTGACGAAGTCGTCGCCGCCCGCGGCGAGCGCGCGGTCGAAGGTCTCGACGTCGCGCTGCGCGGTGACGAAGATGATCGCGACGGCCTCGCCGCCGGGCTCGGCGCGGATCTGCTCGCAGGCCGCGATGCCATCGAGCCCGGGCATCCGGATGTCCATGAGGACGCACGCGGGCTGCTCGGTCACCGTGATCCGGACGGCCTCGTCGCCGGTCCTGGCGAGCAGCACGGCGTAGCCCTCGTCCTCGAGCGCGGCCTTCGCCAAAGCCCGGTTCTCTGCGTTGTCGTCCACGACGAGGACGGTCGCCGCCACGGGCCGGTTATAGCCGATGCGCAGACCGTGCGGTACCGTGGTTCACGTAGGAATCGACCAGCGCGCCCTCCAGCTTCCCCTTAGGTGCCGATCGCCGCCTGGCCGCGCCCCGGCCCGCCGCGGTCGTTCCTCGCACCCCCCCGGGCATCGCGGCTGCACCACCCGGCCAAGCCGGCGGAACGCGCGGGCGAGCGACCCGGCTTCCACGCCTGACGCACACCGGCGAGCGCGCCGTCGTGCGCGTGCGCGGCGATGTCGTGATCGCGAGCGCGCCGCGGCTGCACGCGACGCTACTCGGGCTGCGCCGGCAAGCAGCTCGAGCTCGCGCGCCGCGATCGGCGAGCTCGCGCGCGCCGCCACTGCCGTGCGCGGCATGCTCGTGGAGGATCGCGTGCCGCTGCACCGCTCGCTCGCGTCGGTCGACGACAGCGCGGCACGGATCGCGCGCGCGGTGCGCGACGACAGCGGCCAGCTGCATGCCGCGATCGCTGACCTCCGCCAGGCGAGCCGCTGGTTCGAGGAGCTCGCGCGCGAGGTGCGCGAGCAGCCCTCGCGGTGGGTCGGCCATGTCGCGCTCGAGCTCGTCGCGCGCGAC
>JBLMXA010000590.1:0-5982 GCA_050257515.1 Acidobacteriota bacterium
CCTCGGGCGTCGTCGTGATGTCCGTCGACTCGGTCGCCACCTCGACCGCGGGTCCGGCCGCCACCGCGGCGGGCAGCCGCGCGATCGGCAGTGGCACGACCGGCGTCGGGTTGCGCGGCATCGGCGGCATCGTCGGCGGCTTGCTGCGCGCCGGCCTGGCCTCGGCGCGCGGCGCGGCGACCTCGGGCGCGCGCGGCGCGGCCGCGATCTCCTTCACCGCCGACGCGATCGGCAGCGGCTGCGTCTGCGTGACCTTGAGCGGCATCATGCCGAGCGCCGTCGGCTTGCTCGTCACGACCGGCTCGGACTTCGCGGTGAGCTTGTCGACGGGCAGGCGGTCGACGGTCGGCATGCCGAGGCGCGTGACGCGCGCAGGCTTCTTCGACCCCTCGGGCTTCGCCGCGGCCACCTTCGCGGAGTCTGGCTTCGCTGGCTCGCTCGGCTGCGGCACCGCGGACTTCGCGGAGTCTGCCTTCGCCGGCTCGATCGGCTTCGGCACCGCCGCCTTCGCGGAATCGGCCTTCGCGGCCTCGGCCTTCGGCGCCGCCGGCTCGGGCGGCGCGGTTGGCGTCTTCGGGCGCGCGCCGAGACCGGGCACGGTCGGGATCGACGGCACGACGAACTTCTGGCCTGCCTTCGGCAGCGCGCCGGAGCTGTTCGCCGCCGACACCGCCGGACTGCCGTCGCGCAGCTGCGACGCGTCGCCGATCACGACGCACTCGGCGAGCGCGTTCGCCGCGTCGATGCGGCCGCCGGTCGCCGGCGGCACGGGGCGCGGCTCCGCGGGCACCTGGGCGGGGCGCGGCGGCACGCTCGGCGGCGCCGGCTTCATCGCCAGCCGCGCCTTCTCGAGCTCGGTGATCACCGTCTTGCTGAAGTCGTCGGGCTCGACGAACTTGATCGTCATGCCTGCGCGGCCGTGCAGGCCCTGCGGCTTGGCCGACGACGTCACGACCTGCGCCTCGCCCTCGATCATCACGCCGCCGTCCTTGAGCGTCAGCGCGAGCCGACCGGCCTTGCCGGCGGGCAGCGGCTCGGCCGTCGGCACGAAGATGCCGGTGCGATCGGCATAGCGCCGAAACGCCGCGACAAACTCCTCGGCGGACGTGCAGGCCGAGACCAGGTAGAGCGGAGCCACCTTCGATCAGTGTAGGCGAAAAGCCGCCCCGCCGAAACGCCGACGGGCGCCCCCTCCCACAGGGAAGGCAGGCGCCCGTAAGTGAACCTTGCAGGCCGGTGCCTACATGATCATGAAGTCATGCGCGCGAACGGTCTTGCGGCCGTTCTCGGCCGCGCGCTTCGCGGCCTGCTGGACGAGCCAGCCGACGTAGCCGTTGAGCCCGTCGAGCGCATCACCGGCGGTGTTGCAGCCGGCGTCCTTGATCATCTGGCGAACCTTCGAGGCGACGAGCAGCATCTCCGTGGGCGCGCCCGCCGGAGCCTTACCCTTCTTTGCTTTGGCCATGTTTCATTCTCCTGCCGAGTTGAGGCGCACCTCTTTTACACCGCTTGCTGCCCATGGAAAGGCTGCAAACGCGGTTTTTCGGCCAGATCGCAACTGTCAGCGCGCGAGCTTGACGACGAACGCGTCCGGAGGTGGCGCTTTCGCGAGCGTCGGGTTCGACTGATCGATCTGCGACTGCAGCGGCTTGAGATCGCCGAGCGCGAGCTGGAACCGGAAGATGCCGGCGACGAGCGCGTTGCCCTTGTCGTCGAGCGCGATCGCACGCCCCTGATCGTGATCGTGGTCGCCGAACGTCTGCAGCCACACCGCCTCGCCCTTCGCGTCGAGCTTGATCACGAACACGTCCTTGTTGCCCTTGCTCCGGATCCCGCCGCCCTTGCCGAAATCGACGAGGTTCTGGAACCAGCCGGTCGTCACGCTGTTACCCGCGGCGTCCGCCGCGACCCCCCACGCGACGTCCTCGCGCTCGGCGCCGAACGTGCGCGCCCACTCGAGCTTGCCGTCGGTGGTGAACCGCGCGATGTACGCGTCCGCCTCGCCGAGCGAGCCGTGATCGTCGCCCGGGCCGAACGAGATGCTCTTGTCGAACGAGCCGACCATCGTGATGTGGCCGGCGGGATCGACCGCGACGCCGCCGGCGACGTCGTTGAACGCGTTGCCGAAGCGCTGCGACCACACGTGATCGCCGTTCGCGTCGTACTTCGCGAGCACGATATCGTTGTCGGAGCCGCCGGCCGCGACGAGCGGCTTGGCGCCACCCCAGTCGGACGTGTCGCGGAAGTGGCCCTGCACGTAGATGTTGCCGTTCGCGTCGGTCGCGACGTGGAGGATCGTGTCGTCGTAGCGGCCGCCGAACGACTTCGCCCACTGCACGTCGCCGGTGGCGGCGAGCTTGACGAGCAGGCCGTCGGTGTGGCCCTTCGACTTGAGGTGCGTCGTTCCGAGATCGATGGCATCGGTGTACGAGCCGCCGATCACCCAGCCGCCGTCGGGTGCGGCGGCGATCGCGTTCGCGCCGTCGCTGTCGATGCCGCCGAGCGTCCACATCCACTGCACCGTGCCGCTCGGATCGAAGGCGACGACGAACAGGTCGTCGGAGTTGACCGCCTTGTGGTGGAACTCGCCGATGTCGAGCGAGTCGTCGAAGCTGCCGACGACCACGATGCGATCGCCTTTCACCGCGATGCCGTTCGCGACGTCGTCGCGCTGCGCGCCGAACGTCTGCGCCCACACGAGCTTGCCGGCAGGATCGAGCTTGGCGACGAACGCGTCGGACTTGCCGGCCGACTTCTTCTTGCCGATCGTGCCGCCGAAATCGATCTCGCCCTCGAAGTAACCGGCGACGTACGTGCTGCCGTCGGCGGCGACCGCGACCGACTTCGGCGCGTCGATCGCGACCCCGCCGAACGCGGTCGCCCACACCGGCTTGCCGGTCGCGCCGCCGGGATCCGCGGCGAGCGGCGGCAGCGGCTTCTGATCGATCACCTTCTTCGGCGCGGGCGCGGGCGCCGGCTCCCGAGATTTCTGATCGGCCTTGTTCGCCTTCTTCGACGAGGAACACGCGACGAGCGCCAGCAACAGCGCGAGCGAGGACGAGCGCATGCGCGCATGATGTCACGCAACCGACGCCCCATCCATGTAGGATGCGCGCGTGCTGCGATCGCTCATCTTCGTTGGAACCGCGCTGCTCGCCGGTTGTCCAAGCTCGACGGGGGGCGTCCGCGCTCCCCGCACGCCCGAGGAGAACGCGCTGCGCGTGCGCATCGCGCGCGCCGAGGCCAAGCGTGCGGCCGGCGTCGGCGAGCTGGTCGAGCTGACCGCGAGCAAGGACGCGCACACGCGCGGGCTCGCGCTGCGCGCGCTCGGCCGTGTCGGCGGCAAGCAAGCGCTCGACGCGCTCGCGACGTCGGTCAGGTCGAAGGATCCCGACACCCAGCGAGAGGCGCTCGCGGCCTTGGGCCTCGCGGTGTCGCTCGACGACGCGCCGGTGACGCTCGAAGCCAACCTGCGCCTGCGCCCGTGCACGGCGGCGCACCCGTGCGCGTTCCACGGCCGCGAGCTGCAGGTCGCGACCTCGCTCGAGGGCATCGGCCGCGCCGGTGGCACCGAGCACCAGGAGGGCCTGCTCGAGTTCGTCCAGCCCGACGGTATGCCGGCGTTCACGCGCAAGGGCGTCGCGCTCGCGTTCGCGCGGATGGCGCGGCGCAAGCTCGCGTGGGGGCCCGGCGTGCGCAGCTGGCTCGCGAAGGAGACCGCCGCCGACGAGCGCGACGTCCGCTACGCGACGACGTACGCGCTCGCCCGCGAGCACCAGCCGCCCGCCGACGACGAGGTCAACGCCGCGCTCGTCGCGCGCATCGCCGACGACGATCCCGAGATCCGCGCGATCGCGATCGCCGGGCTGTCCAAGCGCGGCGCGGCCGGGGCCGGGCGCGCGCAGATCGAGGAGGCGCTGCACGACAAGGACTGGCGCGTCGCCGTCGAGGCCGTGCGCGCGCTCGCGGGCGAGCGCGGCGACGACGTCGGCCGCGTGATCGTCGCGCAGGCGCTGCCGCAGCGGCTCGAGGCGCTGCGCCAGGGCAACCTCGCCGAGGCGCACGTGATCATCGAGGCGCTCCGCCTGCTCGTCCCGCGCGGCCAGCAGCTGGCGCCCGAGCTGCTCGATCTCGGTGACCACGTCGCGCCGCTCGCGCGCGGCTGGATCGAGTGCCTCGCCGCTGCGGTCGATCGCGACGATCTCGAGCACTGCGGCCACGGCGGGTTGCCCGATCACCTGCGGCTGCCGATCCTCGCCGACCTCGTCGCCGCCGGCGCGCAGGACGTCGGCTGGCGGCGCGCCGCGATGCGCACGCTGCTCGCGCACCAGGACGCGCGGGTGCGCGCGGCCGGGCTCGGCGCACTCGCGGCGACGTGGAAGGACGGCGACGATAACGATCACCGCGCGATCGTCGGCACGCTCGCATCGGCGCTCGCGTCGCCCGATCTGATCGTCGCCGGCGCCGCGGTCGATGCCGCGCCCGCGATCTACGAGCAGCTCGGCGACTCGCCCGATCGCGCGAGCCTCGACGCCGCGCTCGTCGCTCGCGCCGCGAAGGAGCCCGATCCCGAGCTCGCGACCTCGCTCTACGATCTGATCGGCAAGCGCAAGCTCGCGGCCGGCGCCGACGCGTGCCGCGCCGGGCTCGCGGGGCACCCGGTGCGCGCGCGCGCCGCCGCCGAGTGCCTGCGCGCGCTCGGCGAGGCGGCGACCGCGGCACCCGCGGCGGCGGCCCCGGCTCCGCTGCCCGCCGACGTCGACGTCACCCAGGTGATCGGGCGCACCGTGATCTGGCACCTGACGACGACGCGCGGCGAGATCGCGATCGAGCTCCACCCCGATGTCGCGCCGTGGAACGTCGCCGCGATCGTCGCGCTGGCGCGACGTGGCTTCTACGACCACACCGAGTTCCACCGCGTCGTCCCCGACTTCGTCGTCCAGGGCGGCGATCCCACGGCGTCGGGCACCGGCGGCCCCGGGTTCACGCTTCCGGCCGAGCCCGCGATCGCGGAGGATGGCCCGGGGTTCACGACGGGAGCGGTCGGCATCGCCGATGCCGGCCGCGACTCCGGCGGCTCGCAGTTCTTCATCATGCACGCGCCGGCGCCGCACCTCGACGGCCGCTACACGTGGATCGGTAACGTCGAAAAGGGGCAGGACGTCGCCGACGCGCTGCTGATCGGCGACCAGATCGTCCACTCCAGCGTCGAGGTGCGATGATTTCGTACGCGTAAATCCCGGGAACTCCTCGCGTCCCGCCGGTGTCGATCCGGCATGCAAAATAGACCGGTTCGCCGTGTCGTTCGTTCGAGGAACCACATGCGCGTCCGTTCCATTGTCTCCCGGTCCGCTGTCCCCATGGGTGTGCTCGCGTTCGCCGCGGTCGCCGCATACGGCCACCCGGTGCAGGCCAAGCGTGCGATGCCGATGGACGACTTCGACGGTCGCTTCGCGCCGTCGTTCCAGCTGCTCGGCCGCCCGATCGGCGGCACGAAGGCGGCGCCGGCCGCGCCCGCGTACCTCACGGCGTCGCGCATCACCGCCGCCGGCGACGGCGCGCTCGTCATCGATGCCGACAGCGGCCAGCTCGTCCGCACCGACAAGTCCGGCAAGAACGTCGCGCAGCTCGCGATCGGCAGCAACGCCGGCCTGCTCGCGTACGACCCGGCGAGCAAGCTGGCGTACGTCGTCGATCGCGTCGGCAACCGCGTCGTCGTCGTCAAGGTCGGCGACACGCTCGAGCTCGACTCGCAGTGGAAGACGCCGGCCGAGCCGTACGGCGTCGCGCTGTCACCCGATCGCAAGACCGCGCTCGTCACGACGATCGCGGATCGCGCGCTCGTCGCGTTCGACACCGCGACCGGCAAGGAGAAGTGGCGCAGCGCGCTCGGCCGCGAGCCGCGCGGCATCGCGGTGTCGCCCGACGGCTCGCGCGCGCTCGTCGCGTACCTCGAGACCGGCACGGTCGATCAGATCGATC
>JBLMXA010000591.1:0-2638 GCA_050257515.1 Acidobacteriota bacterium
GTCGCGCGCGACGAGCGCGGCGACCGGCTCGCCGAGCTCGGCGATCACGTCGTCGAGATCGACGAAGCGCCGGCCGGTCCGGCGCGCGACCTCGCGGCCCACCGACGTCTTGCCGGCGGCCATGAAGCCGATGAGGAACAGCGGTCGCGCCACGTGCGACAGCTTAGGTCACTGAACGCAGCGCAGCGATGCCTTGTTCGTGATCTTCGGCGTGATGAACACCAGGATCTCGGTGCGGTCGTCGTTCTCGCGGCGGTTCTTGAACAGCCAGCCGAGGAACGGCAGGTCGCCGAAGAACGGGATCTTCTTGTAGGCGAGACCGCTGTTGCGCGTGTAGATGCCGCCGAGCACGGTGGTCTCGCCGTCGTTGACGAGCATCACGGTGTGCGCTTCCTTGCGCAGGATCGTCGGGTCGCCACGAGCGCCGACGTTGACGAAGTCGGGCTCGTTCTTGCTGACGTCCAGCGTCATCGCGATCGCGCAGTCCTTCTGCGAGACGTACGGAGTCACCTTCAGCTGCAGGTCGGCCTGCACGAACTGCGTCTGGGTACCGGCGGCCGACACGACCGAGATCGGGATCGACACGCCCTGCTTGATGTAGGCCTCCTTGTTGTTCAGCACCGTGATCTTCGGCGCCGAGATGATGCGCACGGTGCCCTCGTCCTCGAGCGCCGACAGGCGCAGGTTGATGTTGAAGTTGCCGCCGACCGAGCCCAGCGAGATGCCGAGCGCACCACCTTCGCCGGTCGCGACCGCGGCCGGGATGTTGACCGCGAAGTTCGACGGCAGCGCGACGCCGTTCGCGCGCGTGTTCTGGTCCTCGTTGCCGCCAGCGAGGCTGATCGACGACGGCCACACCAGGCCGGTCGCGTTGCCGCCGGCGGCGCCAGCGAGTGCGTTACCGCCCCACTGCACGCCGAACTGGCGGACGAACGTCGACCGCGCCTCGACGATGCGCGCCTCGATCGTGATCTGCGGCGTCTGGGTGTCGAGCGAGTAGGCGAGCTTCGCGATCTCGGCGCGGTTGCCGGCGACGTCGTTGACGATCAGCGCGTTCGTGCGCTCGTCGACCTCGAGGTGGCCCTTCGGCGACAGCATGCCCTCGAGCTTGGTCTTGAGCTCGCCCGCGTTCGTGTAGTTCAGCGTGACGACCTCGGGCCTCGGCGACTCCGCCTTGATCGCGGCCTCGCGGCGCGCCGCCTCGGCCTCGTCCTCCTGGTCGAGCTGCTTGCGCGGCGCGATGCGGTAGAGGTTGCCCTCGCGGCGGTAGCCGAGGTCGTGCGATGCGAGGATCACGTCGAGCGCCTGGTCCCACGGCACGCGCTTGAGGCGCACCGTGACCTTCGCGTCGATCGTGTCGGGCACGACGATGTTGACGTGGCCGGTGTCCGCGATGATGCGTAGCAGGTCGTGGATCGGCGCGTCCTTGAAGTCGAAGTCGACGGTCGCGCCGTGATAGATGCGCTGGCGGCCGCCGCGCGGCGCCGGCGCGGGCGGGACCTGCGTCACCGACTGCTGCGCGACCGGCGTCGAGACCGCGCCGAACCCGCCGACGATCGGCGACGGCACGTTAGTGACGCGCGGCGCGTGCGCGAGGCTCTGCGTCGTGAAGTGCAGCCTCGCGCCGGTCGCGTCGCGCACGAGGCGCGGGGTCGCCGGCTGCCCGAGCTCCGCGACGAGGCGCACGACGTCGGGCGTGCGGCGGTCGCGGAACGACGACACGCGGCGGATCGGGCTGCCGAACCGGCTGACGTCGAGCGTGCGCTCGAGCTTGGGCGCGAGCTCGGCGTGCTCGACGATCACCTCGACGGTGTTCGGCGTCACCTCGCCGAGGTGGACGTCGGCGTTGCCGTCGATCGCGAGCACGATCTGGCCGCTGCCCTCGCCGCCGATGAAGTTGACGTTCTTGACCTTCGCGATCGGCGCCTTCGCCGCCGGCTTCGCGCTGTGCGCGGGCGCCGGGGGCTGCTGCGCGGCGGCGACCACGGCCGCCTTCTGCTGCTTCAGCGCGGCGAGCTGCTGCTCCTCGGCCTCGCGCTGCTGCGCGAGCTTCGCGCGCCGCGTCTCCTCGCGATCGGCCGCGTCCTTCGCCTGCGCGGCGGCCGTCTCGAGACGCGCGGCCTCCGCTTGCTGCATCGCGACCGCCTTGCGGCGATCCGCGAGCTCGCCCTCGGCGCGCTTGCGCTGATCGGCGAGCTTCGCGGCCTCGGCGCGCGCCGCCGCGAGCTCCTCGTCGCTCGCCTTGCGCGCCTTCGCCGCGGCGACCTCGGCCTGCGCCTTCGCCTCGGCCTTCATCTTCGTCTCGACCTCGCTCGCCGCGTGCTCGGCCGCCGCGCGCTTCGCGTCGAGCTGCGCGAGGCTCGCCTCGGCCTGCTGCTGCGCCGCGAGCGCGGTCCTCGCCGATGCCTCGGCGACCGCGCGCTGCCGGTCCGCCGACCGCGCCGCCTGCTCCGCGGCCACGCGCTGCGCCTCCGCCTCGCGCGTCGCCTGCACGGCGGCGAGCCGCTGCGCCTCGGCCTCGCCGCGCCGCTTGGTCGCCTCGCTCGCCGCGGCCTCGGCCTCGCGTCGCTTTTTCGCTGCCTCGGCGGCGGCGACCTCGGCCTCACCGCGCCGGCGCGCGGCATCGTTCGCCGCGGCC
>JBLMXA010000592.1:0-15982 GCA_050257515.1 Acidobacteriota bacterium
AGCCTGCCGAGCTCCGCGAGGTACCTGCCGAGCGGCAGCGCGGGCTGCGGCGCCGGGTGCGGAGGCACCGAGATCATCGTCACGATCACCGCGATCACCGCGCACGGGACGGCGATCACGAGCACGACGTTCGGGAAGCCGACCCACTGACCGACCTTGAACCCGAGCACGCCGCCGAACAGCACGCCGAGGTTGAACAGGCTCATCCGGCTCGCCTTCGCCGGGCCCTCGAAGATCTGCGAGATGATCGAGTTCGCGACCGGCACGACCGCCGCGGTGCCGAGCCCGACGAGCGCGCGCGAGATCGCGAGCGTCCCCATCGTCGGTGCCGCGGCGCCGAGCGCGCCGGCGATGCTCGCGAGCACCAGCCCGAACGCGATCACCCGCCGCCGATCGTAGCGGTCGCCGCCCCAGCCGAACGGGAGCGTCGCGAGCGCGTGCGGGACGAGGAACGCGGTCGTCAGCAGGCCGAGCGTCGCGTCGTCGACGTGGAACTTCGCGCGCAGGTCGTCGTAGACCGTGAACAGGCTGTTGCGCGCCGCATAGCCGACGAGGTTCGACAGCGCGAGCACGGCGAGGATCGTGTGCGCGCGGCGGCTCATGCGCTGTGGGATAGTAGCTCGATGGCGGACCGAGGCGAGCGCCAGCTGCGCGCCGGCAAGCTACTATTCGAGGTCGATCGCGAGCTGCGGCTGTCGCTCGGGCTGTTACGCGCGACGCTGCCCTACCCTCGTCACGGGTATGGCGGCCACGCGCTCGTGGTATCGCCCGACGAGCGCTACCTGGCGCTCCACCTCTATTCGGGGCAGAGCGAAGAAGGCTGGGAGCTGTTCGAGCTGCCGTCGCTGCGCCACCTGGCGAGCCTGCCGTACTTCCACGGCGAGGGCACGGGGTGTCGGTTCTCACCCGGTGCTCGCTGGCTCGCGACGTTCACGAGCACCGCGCCGCGCGTCCGCGACACCGGCGAGTACTTCGAGGACGTGCAGGATCCCGACGCCGACGACGAGCTGGTCGTCGACTGGGCGGAGCTGCGCGTCCAGCGTGTTCCGGACGGCCCGATCGAACGACACACCATCGGCGCCCGCGTCGCGCGCTCGATGGACCCCGACGAATTGTCGGAGTGGAACACCTACGACGCGCTGTCGTTCGCGGGCGACGACGCGGTCGCCCTACAGATGCCGTGGGGAGACACCCTGACGGTCGCGCTGCCGATCGCCGGGGCGATCGTCGCTCCGAGCTAGCCCGGCTGAGGCGAACGCGGCCCGTCGATCGCCAACGAGAGCCGAGCCGCGCGGCCGCGGAGCGAGTGCGTCGGTCCGCGCTTGTGGCCTGCGTCGGCAGGGCGTGCCCCCGCACATACCCTAGCGAGGTGCGCGCGTGCGCCGGTCGCCGATCCAGGCAAGCGCCGGACCGGCGGCACTCGCGTAGCGAGCCAGCGGCTCGGCTCGCGTGTTCGCGTTCTCGCCTGCGTACAGCCCTAGTCAGTCGACTCGTTGACGGTGACGTCGTACTTGCCTTCGCCCGAGCTCTCGCTCGCCTTGACGCGGATCACGGCGCGCGCGTTCGGCGGGACCTTCGCGCTCGCCTTCGCCTGGGCGTTGCGGGCGGCCTTGGCGGCGGTGGCGGCCGACTTGCCGTCGACGAGCAGCTCGAGCGACAGCGCGAGGTCGCCCTGGGTCGGCTCGGCGACGACGTCGATCGTGCGCGCGCTCGCCGACACCGGCAGCGCGAAGCAGTCGACATCGCCCGGCGTCCACGACGCGTGCACGACCTTGCGGTCGGCCGGGAACACGAACGCCTTCTCCGGCGTGTCGTCCGGCTCCCTCTCGGCGTCGACGTCGACGACGTGCGCGGTGACGCGCAGCTGGTACGACGTCTCGGGGTTGGAGCGATCGGCGCGCACGACGATGTAGTGGAACGGCGTGCCCCCCTGCGGCACGACCGGCACGAAGCCGCGCACGACGAGGGGCTGGCCGCTCGGCGCCTTGCGCTCGAGCAGCGTCGTGCCGAGCGCGTCGGTGATCTCGAGCCCGAGCGCGAGCCCCTCGACCGCGCTGACCTCGACGTCGATCGCGTTGTTCTCGGCGAGCGCCTGGATCGCGAGCTTCCACGAGTCCGCGTCGCCCGCCCAGCCGACGTAGCCGGTCACCGGATCGCCGAGGATGAGATCGTTCGCGGTGCCGCGATCGTCGTCGGGCTCGCGCTCGATGTTGCCGGTCGGCTGCGCGAGCTGCGCGGTGATCTCGTAGACCGGACCGGGTCCCGGCGGCGGCTCGGCCGGCGGCTTCTTGCCGCGTGCCGGCTTGGGCTTCTTCTTCGGCACGGCGCGCACGACCGCGATGTAGCGCCCCGGCTGGACGCCGAGGTTCGGCACGCCCTCCTTGACCCGCACACCGCCGCGATCCGACCTCGCGAGCGGCGTGCCGCCCGGGTCCTCGATCTCGAGCGCGAGATCCTGATCGACCCCGTTGACCATGACCGCGAGCGCGCCGGCCCGGTCGACGTCGATGCGGAAACGATCGACATCGCCGTCCGAGTCGATCTTCGCGCGCACCGTGCCGCCGAGCGGCAGTGGCGTCGCGACGTCGTCGGTGTCGTTCGGCTCGGCCTCGTCGCTCGTGGTCGCGCCGTTGCGACCGCCGGCGTCGGGCAGCACCGGCTGGTCGATCATCTGCACCGGCGCACCGCTGCCGCGATGCGGCTTGGTGCCTCCGCCGCGACAGCCAGCCGCCGCCACGAGCACGAGCGCGAGCACGAGCTTCACGCGACCTTGCTCTTCTCCGCCAGGCCTGCGAGGAACTCCGCGGACGACACGACCTGACCGTCGACGAAGCATTCGCCCTTCATCTTGAAGATCTTGCCCTTGCGCAGCGGCACGACCTCGATGCGCAGCTGATCGCCGGGCACCACCGCCTTGCGAAACTTGACCGCATCGATCGCCATGAACAGCATGACATGCGTGGTCGGGTCGAACGTCACCGACTTCGACGCGAGGATCCCCCCGGCCTGCGCCATCGCCTCGATCTGGAGCACGCCCGGCATCACCGGCACGCCCGGGAAGTGGCCCTGGAAGTACGGCTCGTTCACCGTGACGTTCTTCAGGCACACGACCTTGTCCTCGGACAGCTCCAGCACGCGGTCGATCAGCAGGAACGGATAACGGTGCGGCAGGAGCCCGAGGATCTGCTCGAGCTTCATCACGGGGGCTTCCATCCGGGGACTGTACCCTCTCAGATTTCCGCGATGCCACGAATCCGGTGTCGCGATCGCGGTGCGTGATGATCGCGGATCCGGCGAGTTAGCCCCGGGCACGTCGGTTGCTGTGTGGCCTCGCATGCGCCTCCTCGCCGCCGCCGCCGCCGTCCTCGCCAGCACGTCCGCGCTCGCGCAGCAGGCTCCCGGCCAGGTCGAGCCCGCCGCGCCGGCCGCGCAGCCGGCGCAGCCGCACAAGGATCCCGGCACCGCGGTCGCGCTGTCGATCGGCGCGACGACGATCGGCCTGCTGGTGTTCGTCGACGGCGCGCGGCACGACAGCAGCACCGCCGGGCTGCTCGGCCTCACGACCATGTACGTCGGCCCGTCGCTCGGCGTGTGGTACGGCGGCGGCACCGGCGCGATCGGCCTCACCGGCCGGCTCGCCGGGTTCCTGATGGTCATGCACGGCCTGTCGCTCGACAGCGAGAGCGACTACGACTGTCTCGACCTCACCGCCGCGCAGTGCAAGGCGCTCGAGCAGCAGTACAACCAGCAGCAGCGAGACGCCCGGCTGTGGGCCTACGGCGGCCTCGCCGTGTGGGGGGCCGCGACGGTCTACGACTTCGTCGACGCCCACCGCTCCGCGTCGCGGTGGAACCGCGAGCACGCGCTGACGCTCGCGCCGATGCTCGCCCCGCACACGACCGGCATGGCGGTCGCGCTGCGGTTCTGAAACCTGGCGGCGATCGCCGCTACTTCATCTCGGCGTTGAGCTTCGGCGTCAGGTCGACGTCGGGGCTCGCCCACACGACCGCCTCGCGGTCGACGATGATGCTGACACCCTCGGACTTCGCGATCGCCTCGATCTTCGGCCCGGCCTGCTTCAGCAGGTCCTGGATCAGCTTGGTGCGCTCGCCGGCGAGATCCTTCTCGAGCTTGACGTAGGTCTGCTGGAGATCGACGAACTGCTTCTCGAGCTCCTCGCGCTTGGCCTGGTACGACTCGGGCTTCATCACCTGCTTCTGCTTGTCGAGATCGGCCTCGGCGCGCTTGAGCTCCTGCTGCTTCTTGTCGAGCTCGCTCTGCTTGGCCTTGCGCGCCCTCTCGAACTGCTCGTTCGCGCGCCGGCCGGCCGGCGTCGATGACAGCGTGTTGTCGATGTCGATCACGCCGATCTTGACGTTCGCGGGCACGGCGCTGCCGGCGAGACCCATGAGCAGCGGACTCACCATCAAACCCACACCGAGACAACCGAGAGCTAGATACCGGTTCATGCTGACCTCATACGACGAGTTCGACGTCCGACCAAGGCCGTTTCTTCAGAAGAAGTTTCCGATGGTGAACTCGAAGACCAGCGGGTCTTCGCCGACTTGCGCGTCGAGCGGGATGCCCCACTCGAACCGCAGCGGGCCGATCGGCGAGATCCACCGGAACCCGAAGCCGACCGACTTGCGGATACCCGAGATGATCGAGTCGGGGAACCGGAAGCACGGATCGAACTGGATCGGGATCTGCGCGTTCTTGCGCTGGAGGCCGGAGCAGTAACGGCTCTCGAGGTTGTAGGCGTTGCCCATGTCGTAGAACAGCACGCCGGAGATGCCGACCTTCTTGAACAGCGGGAACTCGACCTCGTTGTTGTTGATGATCTGCATGTTGCCGCCGAGCGGCAGCGTGCCGAGCGCCTGGCCGACGTCGCCCGGCGACTGCGTCAGCAGCTTGGGACCGAGCGAGAACGGCGCGTAGCCGCGGATGTTGTAGATGCCGCCGACGAGGTAGCGCTCGGTGATCGGCACGCCGAGCGGATCGGTCGAGGTCGTGACGCCGATCTCGAGGTTCTGCTTGAACACGAACGGCCCGCCGATCGGCATGTAATGGCGAATGAACCCGCCGATCCGCAGGAACTTGTTCTGCGACCCGGTGTACTTGTCGGCGTACTCGACGAACAGCGTGTGATACCAGCCGCGCGTCGGCAGGAAGCGGTCGTTGCGGCCGTCCCACGACAGCGACGCCTTGAGCGAGCTGGTCACGCCGCCGCGGAACAGGTTCGCGACGCTGGTCGACGCGATCGGCACGGTCGTCGCGCCGAGGCTCGCGAAGCCGCCGGAGTTCGTCGTCACGCTGACGTCCTCGAGCTTGTAGGTGAGGAACGCGCGGACGTCGCGGACCTTCGCCTCGAACAGCAGCGGATAGCCCCACGTCAGCGTGCCACCGGTCGCGTTGCGGAAGTACGTGTAGAACCCGAGGCTCTGGTTGTAGAGATCGAACGCGAACGTCCAGTAGGTGTCGAGGAAGTACGGCTCGATGAAGCGCAACAGGAACAGCTGGCGGAGCGAGCTGATCTGCGCCTGCAGCGCGAGCGTCTGGCCGCGGCCGAACAGGTTGTTCTGCGAGATCTGCGCCTGGGCGATGAAGTTCTCGACGCTGGAGAAGCCGGCGCCGATCTGGAACGTGCCGGTCGGGCGCTCGACGACCTCGACGTTGACCTCGACGAACTCGTCGGAGGAGCCGCGCTTCGTCGACACCGTGACGTTCTCGAAGAAGCCGAGCGCCATGATGCGGCGCTTGGACACCTCGAGGTTCGTGTTGTTGAACAGCTCGCCCTCGGCGACCTTCATCTCGCGCCGGATCACCTTGTCGCGCGTCTTGCTGTTGCCGCGGATGTTGATGCGCTCGAAGTACGCGCGCTTGCCGCGCGCGACCTCGAACGTGAGCGCGATCTGCCGCTTGTCGAGATCGACCTTGGTCAGCGGCAGCACGTTCGCGTACGCGTAGCCCTGGTCCTGGTAGAACGCCGACAGCGCCTCGCGGTCCTCGGCGATCACCGTGCGCGAGAACGTCATGCCCGGCCGCATGTGGATCCGCTTCAAGTTCTCGGCGGCCGAGCCGATCAGATCGCCCTTGAAGTTGACCGCCCCGATCGTGAACACCGGGCCCTCGTCGATCGGGATCGACAGGTACATGTACTGCTTGTCGCGCGACAGCCGCAGCTGCGGCGTGCCGACCTTGACGTTCGCGTAGCCGCGGTCCCAGTAGTGCGCCGACACGAGCAGCAGGTCGCGCTCGAACGCCTCCTGCGAGTAGACGCCGGAGTCGTTGAGGAACGAGAGCGCGTCGGCGCGGCGGGTCGAGATCGCGCCGCGCAGCTCGTCGGACGAGATGTGGTTGTTGCCGATGAACTGGACCTCGCGGATCTTGACCTTGGCCTTCTCGTCGATCTTGAACCAGACGTCGACCTCGGCCTCGTTGACCGGCTTGATCTCGTAGTCGACGGTCGCGAGGTAGAAGCCCTTCTGGACGTAGAGGTCGGCGATCTTCTCGCGGTTCTTCTTGACCTTCGAGATGTCGACGATCGTGTCGAGCTCGAGATCGATCACGTCGTTGATCTTCGACAGCTCCATCTCGTTGTTGCCGGCCACGAGCACCTTGCGGATCGACGGCTTCTCCTTGACCGCGAACGTCAGGGTGAGCCCGCCGTTGGGGCCGACCTCGCCCTCGACCTGGATGTCGGCGAAGAAGCCCATCTTCCACATCGTGCGGATGTCCTCGCGCAGCTTCGACTCCGACAGCAGCGTGCCGGGCTTGGACAGCAGCTGGACGCGAATCGCGTCGTCCTCGACCTTGCGGTTGCCGCGGAACTGCACGCGCTCGATCGGTCGACCTGTCCACACCACGCCCTGCGCGCCCGGCCCCGCTTGCGCCGAGCCCGAGCCCGAGCCCGAGCCCGCCTGATCTCCGCCCGCGTCGGGGGTCGGCGACGGCTGCGCCCACGCCAGCGGCGCGAGCGCGAGCACGACCACCGCGACGAGCAGCCGCTTCACGAGCTCGCCTCCGTCACCAGCTTGCGGTACGGCGGCTCGGATTCCTCGACGAGGCGGCCGCCCTGCACCATGCGCAGCCGGCGCGGCATGCGGTTGGCGAGATCCGGGTTGTGCGTGACGACGAGCAGCGTCGAGCCGCGCTCGCGATTGAGCTCGAGGAACAGCTGGTGGATCGCCTCGCCGGTCGGCAGATCGAGGTTGCCGGTCGGCTCGTCCGCGAGCAACAGCGAAGGCTCGAGCACCATCGCGCGTGCGAGCGCGACGCGCTGCTGCTCGCCGCCCGACATCTCGCTCGGCCGGTGCGTGAGCCGGTGGGACAGCCCGACGCGTCCGAGGATGTCCTTCGCCTTCTGCCGCGCCGTCGCGATCGGCATGCGCTGGATCAGCCCCGGCATCATCACGTTCTCGAGCGCGGTGAAGTCCGGCAGCAGGTGGTGGAACTGGAACACGAAGCCGATGCGGCGGTTCCGGAACTCGGCGAGCCGCGTCGGGCCCATCGTCGTCAGCTCCTCGCCGTCGAACTTGATCGAGCCCGAGGTCGGCAGGTCGAGCGTGCCGAGGATCTGCAGGAACGTCGACTTGCCGACGCCCGATTGACCGACGACCGCGACCATGTCGCCGGGCTCGAGCGCGAGGTCGACCTCGGTGAGCACCTGCACGGCCTCGCCGTGGTGGATGTACGCCTTGCTGAGGTGCTGGACCTCGATGCGGGCCCCACGTGTCGACGCCGAGGGCGCGGGCGCTTGCTCGTTGGCGGGCTCGGGCACGGGCTCGGCGGTCACGGGAAACTCTAAGGAGCGCAGGACCTTACTTTCGGTACCTGCGTGTGTCAACGCGCGTTGGGACCTACTCCTACCGCGTTTGGTTGCCCCAAAGATCCCGGATTCAGAGCGAAAGCGTGACGCCGGCCATCCAGATGCCCGACGAGGTCTCGAACTGCGTGTTCTCGTTGTTCGTCAGGTTCGTCTGGACGTGCTCGTAGTCGACGAACAGCGAGCCGCCGGCGATCAGCGCGTTCAGGCGATACTCGAAGCCACCGCCGAGCAGCCAGCCGTTGCCGCTCGCGTCGTCCGCGCTGTGGACCGATTGGTTGATGCTCAGCGACGTGTGCTCGAGACCGCCGCGCAGGAAGGCCTCGAAGTTGTCGCCCAGCGGGAAGCTGTACTTGAGCGCGGCCGACAGCTGCGTCGAATCCGCGGCGTAGCCGTACGGGCTGACGAACGCTCCCGCGCGCGCCGCCGCGCCCTCGACCGACAGCCGCCCGAACCGCATCCCGAGCAGCAACTTGCCACTCCGACCATTGCCTTGAACCGTCATCATCTGGTCATTGCTGCTGATGTCGGGGGCGGTACCGATCCCCAGCCCCAGGTACGTGCCGGCCGACGCGGCGGCACTCGAGGCAGCGACGAGAGCGAGGGCGAGCACGGAGCGCAGCATGGGGGGTGTTCGAGCACGCGCTGTGCCACCTGCCAAGCACGCGAATCTCCGACGGCCTACCGCGCCGAAAGTGCCCGGGACTTCACATCACCGGGCCTTAATGTCGCATTCCCGCCGCAGGTCTGACCCGAGCTGCTACCAGCGCCGGGTAGAGCGTCGCGGCGAGGCTGATGAGGACTCCCGCCGCGGCGATCAGCAGGATCGCCGACGTCTCGACGTGGATCGGCATGCGATCGATGTAATAGACGTCGGGGTTGAGCGGGATCCCGACGCGCTTGCCGATCCAGCACGTGATGAGCCCGCTGCGCAGGCCGAGCGCGACGCCGACGAGCCCGATCAACAGGCCCTGGATCACGAACACCTGCATGACGCCGAAATCGTCGCCGCCGAGGGTCTTGAGCAGTGCGATCTCGCGCGCCTTCTCGACGACGATCATGATCAGGTTGCCGACGATCGAGAACGATGCGACGAGGATCACGATGCCGAGCACGAGGAACATCGCGATCTTCTCGAGCTTGAGCGCGGAGAACAGGCTGCGGTTGAGGTCCTTCCAGTCCTGCACGCGGTACTGCGGGCCGAGCACCTCGCCGATCTTCTTGACGTAGCTGCTGGTGTCGTCCGGGCTGCCGACGCGGACCTCGATGCCGTCGACGCTGTCGCCGCGATCGAGGAACTCGTCGAGCGAGTCGAGCGTGACGTAGACGTACTTGAGGTCGTACTCGTACATCCCCGTGAAGAAGATCCCGGCGACGCGGTAGTCGCGGTTGAACGGGATCGGCGTGCCGGTCGCGTCGGGGTTGGACGGATCGGACAGCGGCGACACCACGCGGACCTCCTCGCCGGTGTAGAGGTGCGTCTGCTTGACGAGCTCGCGGCCGACGAGGATTCCGGGCAGCGCCTGGGTGCGGCGCGACAGCACGGGCTGGTCGGTCGGCGGCACCTCGATGACGTGGATCGTCGGATCGACGTCGGTCGTGTGCGGCTCGCTGTAGTCGATCGGCGGGTCGTCGGTCGACAGCAGGTCCGACGGCGGCGGATCCGGCACGTCGGAGGGCGCGAAGTCGGGCGGCGGCTCGGGGGCGGTGTTGTCCTGCGCCCCTGAGCCCGAGCCGGCGGCGTCGGGCGGAGGCTCCGGCGCCGGCTGCGTGTAATCGATCGGCTCGCCGCCGCCGGGCATGTCCGCCGGCGGCGGATCGACGAGCTTGCCCGCGGGCTTGTTCGCCTCGGGCTTGACGGTGAGATCGTGGGCGTCGCTGATCAGCGGCTCGAGCCGCTTGAGCGTCTCTTGCTGCTCGGCGGGGTTGCCGAGCGGCTCGAGATCCCTGACCAGCTCGGTCACCTTGCCGACGGTCGCCGGATCGATGCCCTTGATGATGCAGTTCGCGCCGTTGGAGTTCGCCGCGATCACGACCTCGCTCGTCGCGTAGGGCGTCGACGCGACGACGCCCGGGATCGCGTCGATCCGCTTCTTGACCTCGTGCCACTCGGTGAAGTCGCCCTCCTCGCGGGTGACCTGGATGTGCGCGTTCGAGCCGAGGATCTTCTCGCGCAGGTCGGACTCGAAGCCGCTCATCACAGACAGCACGATCGCGAGCGCGGAGGTGCCGATCCACACGCCGCCGATCGACACGGTCGTGAAGAAGCTGAAGAACGCGCGCAGCATGCCGAAGAACACGGCGAGCCCGGCGAGCCCGAAGCCGCCGACCAGGCAGCCGAGGATGGTCCACGGCACCCACGTCGGCAGGCCCTCGTCGCCCGGGTGGATCCAGATGTCGTGCTTGACCAGCAGGTACAGCACGCCGCCCCCCGCGGCGATCACGAGCCCGGTGATGAACGCGATGAGGCCGGGCTTGGAGTGGATCAGCACGCCGCCGACGACGACGGCCCAGCTCGCCACCGTGCACGTGAGCGAGAGCAGCGAGAACGGATCGGTGTCCGACACGTGCGCGAACCCGACCTCGACGCCGAGCATGTACAGGAGGATCGCGAGCGTCTCGGCGACGAACGTGATCGCGATCCACTTGCGCGTCCGCGCCGTGACCTTGCGGATCGGCGACAGCAGGTAGCGCGTCGCGACGAAGCTGCGAAATCCGAGCACTACCTACTCCGGCCTCATCAGCGGGAACAGCAGGACGTCGCGGATCGAGTCCTGGCCGGTGAGCATCATGACGAGCCGATCGATACCGACGCCCTCGCCTGCCGTCGGCGGTAGCCCGATCTCGAGCGCGCGGCAGTAGTCCTCGTCGTACTCCATCGTCTCCTCGGCGCCGGCGGCCTTCGCGCGCACCTGCGCCTGGAACCGCGAGCGCTGGTCGTCGGCGTCGTTGAGCTCGGAGAACCCGTTCGCGAGCTCGACGCCGCACACGAACAGCTCGAAGCGATCGCAGAACGCGGGGTCCTTGTCGTTCTTGCGCGCGAGCGGCGACACCGCGAGCGGGAACTCGGTGAGGAACGTCGGCTGCACGAGCTTGTCCTCCGCGGTCGCCTCGAAGATCAGGTAGCCGAGGTGGCCGGCGCGGACGCGGCGATCGAGGGCGGACTCTCCGGGCACTGCCGACAGCTTGACCTGATCGACGTACTTCGGCACCACGCCCTTGGCGAGCGCGACCTTCGCCGCGAAGTCGGGATCCTCGAACACCTGGTCGGCCTCGGCGACGCCGCCGAGCTGGCGGACCGCCTCGCGGATGCTGAGCCGGCGCCACGGCGGCGCGAGCTCGAGCTCGTGGCCCGCCCACGTCACCTTCGTCGTGCCGCACACGGCCCTCGCGAGCTCGCCGACCATCTGCTCGGTGAGGTCCATCAGGTCGGTGTACGTCGCGTACGCCTGGTAGAACTCGAGCATCGTGAACTCGGGGTTGTGGTTGCGGTCGATGCCCTCGTTGCGGAAGTTGCGGTTGATCTCGTAGACGCGCTCGAAGCCGCCGACGACCAGGCGCTTCAGGAACAGCTCCGGCGCGATGCGCATGAACAGATCGATCCCGAGCGCGTTGTGGTGCGTCTGGAACGGCCGGGCCGCCGCGCCGCCGAGGATCGTGTGCATCATCGGGGTCTCGACCTCCATGAAACCGCGACGGTCGAGGAAGTTGCGGATCTCGCGCACGATCGCGGACCGCTTGCGGAAGATCTCGCGGACGTCCGGCGAGATCGCGAGATCGACGTAGCGCTGGCGGTAGCGCAGCTCGACGTCGGTCATGCCGTGCCACTTGTCGGGCAGCGGGCGCAGGCTCTTGGTGAGGATCCACAGCCGCTTGACGAGGATCGACAGCTCGCCGGTCTTCGTCCACACCGCCGGCCCCTCGGCCGCGACGATGTCGCCCGCGTCCATCCGCGGCAGCACGTTCGCGTGATCGCTGGCGTCGAGGTGCTCGACGTTCAGGAACAGCTGGATGTCACCGCCGCCGTCGCGGATCGGGGCGAACGAGAGTTTCTTGCTGACGACCCGCTTGTTCATCACCCGGCCGGCGACCCGCAGGGTCTCGCCGTCGATCGGCGCCATCACGCTGGCAGGCGTCTCGGGCTTCGTCGGACCGTACTTCGCGCGCACCGCGCCCAGGCTCGTGGTCGGGCCGACGTCGTTGCGGTACGGATCCGAGCCCTGCGCGCGCAGCGCCGCCGCCTTCTCGCGCCGCTCGTGGATGATGCGGTCGAGGGTGGACTCCGGCTCGGTGGGCGACGACATGATGGGCACCTTATATCCCAGCAGGCGTGGTATCACGAGCGGCGTCATGCGGTTCGCCCTCGTCGCGTGTCTCGTGATCGCCTGCAAGAGCGGAGATTCGACCCGGTCGCAGTCGCCGCCCTCGCAAGCCAAGACCCAGGTGCCGCCGACTCCGGTGAAGACGGAGGATCCGTGCCGGAACGCCAAGCAGGAGGGCGCGCTGGCGTGGATCGCCGACGATTACCCGTCCGCGATCGAGTGCGCCCGCCAGCGCAAGGTGCCGCTCGTCGTCGACCTGTGGGCGCCGTGGTGCCACACGTGCCTGTCGATGCAATCGACGGTGTTCCAGGACGCGTCGTTCGCGAAGGACAAGAACAAGTTCGTGTTCGCGTCGCTCGACACCGACCGCGAGTCCAACGCGCCCGCGCTCGCGAAGCTGGCGATCTCGGCGTGGCCGACGTTCTACGTGATCGACGGCTCCGACGAGAAGGTGCTCGCGCGCTGGGTCGGCGCGGCGACCGTCGAGGAGTTCCAGAACTTCCTCGAGTCCGGCGCGCTCGCGCTCGTCGGCGGCCAGGCCGCGAGCGAGGCACACATGCTGTCGGCGTCGCGCGCGCTCGCGGTCAAGGACTACGCGACCGCGGACACCGAGCTGACCGCCGCGCTCAAGACCGGCCCCGACGCGTGGCTGCGCCGCGGCGAGGCGCTCGACGCGCTGATCCTGACGAAGTGGAAGAAGGGAGACGTCGACGGCTGCATGGCGGTCGCCGACGAGTACATGATGACGACCGGGCTCACCGCGGTCGCGAGCGACTTCAACGTCACCGCGATGAGCTGCGCCGATGCGCGCGCGAAGGACGAGCCCGACAAGGTCAAGGCGCTGCGCGAGAAGGCGGTCACGCGGTGGAAGGCGCTGCTCGCCGACGCGCATGCCGATCTGTCGATCGACGATCGCTCCGATGCGATGGCGAGCCTGCGCGAGACGCTCGACGCGCTCGGCAAGAAGGCCGAGGCGAAGCAGATCGCCGAGCAGCAGAAGAAGCTGCTCGACGACGCGGCCGCGAAGGCGGCGAACCCGCGGGCGGCGATGACGTACAACTGGCCGCGCGCCGAGGTCTACGCGTACCTCGGCAAGCCGCTCGAGCTCGTGCCCGCGCTCGACAAGAGCGCGAACGATCTGCCGCAGGAGTACGACCCGCGCGCTCGCCTCGGCTGGATCTACCTCAAGGCCGGCAAGCTCGCCGATGCCGCCAAGTGGACCAACGACGCGCTCGGCATGGTCTACGGCCCGCGCAAGGCGCGCGTGCTCGGCCAGCGCGCCGACATCGCGGCCGCCGCCGGCGACAAGGCCGCCGAGAAGACGTATCGCGAGCAGGTCGTGAAGCTGTGGGAGTCGCTGCCCGCGGCGCAGCAGTCGCCCGAGGCGCTGGCGAAGGCCAAGGCCGCGCTCGAGGCCACCGAGTCCGGCGCCACCGGCTCCGCCACCGGCAGCGCCGCGCAGAAGAAGAAATAACCGCCAAGACGCCAAGCGCGCCAAGCCGGAGCAGAGAGACTAACCACCGAGACACAGAGGACACGGAGACCAGAATCTTCTCGCGCGCGCTTCGCGCGCGAAAGATCGGCTCTGTGCTCTCTGTGTCTCTGTGGTTACTTCTTCTTCTTCTTCTGGCTCCGGCTTGGCGTGCATGGCGCCTTGGCGGTTCCATTTCCGGGAATCTCGCGCCGGGCGGGCGCGGTACACAGGTCGTGCGCGCTCGCATCCTCGGCATCGCGGCCTTCGCGACCTCTCTCGCCGGGCTCGCGGCGAGCGTGGCAAGCGCCATCGATTACCTCGGCCCCGCGCCGACGTTCTGTGCGGAGACCGGGTGCGCGACGGTGCGCGCGAGCGCGTGGGCGCACCCGCTGGGCGTGCCGATGCCGCTCGTCGGCGTCGCGTGGTTCGCGATCATGGTCGCGCTCGCGTTCGTCGCGCGGCCGAGGCGGCGGCTCGCGCTCGCGATCGCCGGTGCTGCGTTTGCCGGGCTCTTGATCGCGCTGCAGGCGTTCGCGATCGGCGCGTGGTGCAAGCTGTGCATGATCGCCGACCCGGCCGCGATCGCGGTGGCAGCGTGCGTGATCGGCGGAGCCGGCACGCTGCGGTTCACGTGGCGGCGCGCCGCGCTGGCCGTACCCGCCGTCGCCGGCCTCGTGCTCGCGCTCGGCGCGCTCGTGCACGCGCCCGCGCCCGCGGCGCCGACCGGGCCGATCGCCGCGCCGCACGAGGCCGGCGCGGTGACCGTCGTCGAGCTCGTCGACTTCGAGTGCCCGTTCTGCCGCATGCTCGCGCCCCGGCTCGCCGACGCGATCGCGCACGCGCACGCGCCGGTGCGCGTCGTGCGCAAGATGATGCCGCTGCCGATGCACCCGCACGCGCTCGACGCCGCGCTCGCGTGGTGCTGCGCCGATGCCCAGGGCAAGGGCGACGCGATGGCGCAGGCGCTGTTCGCGGCGCCCGCCGACGACCTCACGCGCGCCGGCTGCGAGCAGATCGCGGCGAGCGTCGGCTGCGATCTCGACCGCTACCGCCGCGACCTGCCGGCGATGGCCGCGCGCGTCGCCGCGGACGTGCGCGAGGCGCGGGCCGCGGGCGTGCATTCGCTGCCGACCGTGATCATCGGCGACCAGCGGATCGTCGGCGCGGGAGCGACCCGCGACGAACTGGTGGCCGCGATCGACCGCGCTGCGCGATAATCGCGGCATGCTCCGCGCGCTCGCGCTGGTCGCGGCCCTGCCCGCCTGCGGCCGGATCGACTTCGACGCGCTCGCCGGCGCGCACGATGCGGCGGCCGGCGGCGATGCCGGCGACGACGCTCCGTCGGCGCCGGTCGCGTGGGTCCAGGTGTTCGCGGCGCGCCACCCCGGCGCCGGCGCGGCCGACACGTTCGCGACGTCGGCCGCGCACGCCGGCGACGCGATCGTGCTCGAGGTCGCGTGCTCGGGATCGACGACGCCGACCGCGGTCACCGTGACGGCGCCCGGCTGGACGTTCACGCCCGTCGATCCGATCGCGGGCTCCACGGCGACCCAGCTGTACGCCGCGAGCTTCGTCGCGATCGCGCCCGACACCGCGGCGACGAACGTCAGCGTGACGTGGGCGGGCTCGACGTGCGACGTCGGCAAGGCCGAGCTCGGCGACGAGCTCGCGAACGTCGACGCGGCCGGCGCGATCGACCGGCACGCGATCGCGCCAGGCACCGGCCCGTGCAGCGGCGCGGTCCCGACCTCGCGCGCGAACGACGCGGTGTGGGGCGCCTGCTTCTGCGCGACGCAGATCACCGGCGCGGGACCGGGCTACACGAAGGGCGCCGACAACGCCGGCGGCGACTGGTCGGAGTACAAGATCACCACCGATCCGGCCGGCACCCCGGAGCAGGTCTCGTTCGCGAGCCCGAACGTCGGCTTCGTGCTCGCGATGGCGACGCTCCCACCGCGTTAGCCGGTGCGCGCGTTCGCTTCCTTCAGCAGATAGGTGCGGATCAGCGGATCGAGATCGCCGTCGAGCACGCCGTCGACGTCGGCGGTCTTGAGCTCGGTGCGGTGGTCGTTGACCTGCTGGTACGGGAACAGCACGTAGCTGCGGATCTGCGAGCCCCACTCGATCTTGAGCCGCGCCTTCGCGTCCTCCGCCGCCTTCGCCTCGCGCTTCGCGAGCTCGTAGTCGTACAGGCGCGCGCGCAGCAGCTTGAACGCCTTGTCCTTGTTCGCGTGCTGGCTGCGCTCGTTCTGGCACTGCACGACGATGCCGGTCGGCAGGTGCGTGATGCGCACCGCCGAGTCGGTCTTGTTGACGTGCTGGCCACCGGCGCCGCCCGCGCGGTAGGTGTCGATCCGGAGG
>JBLMXA010000593.1:0-6140 GCA_050257515.1 Acidobacteriota bacterium
ATCGAGCGGTCGAAGCTGAGATCCGCCGAGCCCTTCGCGAGATCGAGCAGCTGCTCGCGCGACAGCACCTTGCCCGGCCGCTGCGCGAGCGCGCGCAGGATCGAGAACTCGTAGGCGGTGACGTCGATCGCGCGGCCGTCGAGCGTGACCGTCATCTTCGCGGGATCGAGCACGAGCCCGCCGACGCGCAGCGTCTCGTCCCTCGGCCCGACCTGGCCGCGCACGCGGCGCACGTTCGCCTTGATCCGCGCGAGCAGCTCGCGCGGCGAGAACGGCTTGGTGACGTAGTCGTCGGCGCCGACCTCGAGGCCGAGCACGCGGTCGTGCTCCTCGCCGCGCGCGGTCACCATGATGATCGGCACGTCGATCCGCTGGCGGAGCTGGCGGCACACCTCGATGCCGTCGCGCCCGGGCAGCATCAGGTCGAGCACGACGCAGTCGTACTGGCGTCGCAGCGCTTCGGACTGGCCCTCGACGCCGTCGCCGGCCACCGTGACGACCGCGCCGTGGCCTTCGAGATAGCGGGCGGTCAGCTGCGCCAGCCGCGCGTCATCCTCGACGAGCAGGACCTTGATCGTGGGCTGGGTAGCTTCGGACACGATCGAAAGATAATCACGGCAGGTGGGGAGAGGGGTGGCCTACACACTTCGTAACGCCAGAAGTTTCGCGAGGGTACGCTCCAGCGCATCGATCCGGAACGGCTTGGGCAAGTAGGCGTCGGCCTGCACGGGACCGGCCGCGCCTCGGTCGTAGCCCGAGCACAGCACGACCGGGAGCTCCGGGCGGCGCGCGCGCAGCTCCACCATGACCTCGGCGCCGTTCATCTGCGGCATCGTCAGATCGAGCAGCACGGCGTCGATCTTCTGGCCGTCGACCGCGGCGAGGGCGGCCGCGCCGTCGCGCACCGCCACCGCCGTGTAGCCGAGGTCCTCGATCATGCGTGCGAGGACCTCGCGCACGAGATCCTCGTCGTCGACGACGAGCACCGTCGGCGCGGCGTGCGGCGGCTCCGACGCGGTGCGCGCGCGCTCGGCGGCAGGCCACAGCACGGAGAACCGCGCGCCGCGACCGGGCGCGGAGGCGACGCGAATGCCGCCCCCGTGCGCGCGCACGATGCCGAGCACCGCGGCGAGCCCCACCCCCTGGCCGGTCGCCTTCGTAGTGAAGAACGGCTCGAACACGCGCCGGCGCGTATCGCTGTCGAACCCCGGGCCGTCGTCGGCGACCTCGAGCACGACGTAGGTGCCGGCGGGTGCGGCGAGCACGTCATCCTCGTGGTTCGTGCCGTCGTGCACGAGCTCGTGGCCGCGCACCGCGATCGTGCCGCTGCGGCCGGCGAGCGCGTCGCGCGCGTTCGCGATCAAGTTGATCGCGACCTGGCGGACCTGTGCGGGATCGCCGCGCATCGCGAGCTCGCCGGGGATGTCGATCGTGACGCGCACGCCCTCGGGGATCGTCGGCGCGACGATCCGGCGCAGCTCGTCGACGAGCGCGGCGATGTAGACGCGCGTCGTACCGGCGCCGCCGCGGCCGGCATACGCGAGCAGCTGTGCGGTCAGCTCGGCGGCGCGCAGCCCGGCATCGCGGATGTTCTCGATCGCGCCACGGCCGGCCGCGCCCGGCGCGAGCTCGCGCAGCGCGAGCTCGGCGCTGCCGATCACGGCGACGAGCAGGTTGTTGAAGTCGTGCGCGAGGCCGCCCGCGAGCACGCCGAGGCTCTCGGCGCGCTGGGCATCGATCATGCGGGTCTCGAGCGCGCGCACCGCCGTCGCATCGATGCACGTCCCGATCACGCCGACGATCTGGCCGTCGGCATCGCGGTACGGCCCGATCGTGTTCGCCAGCAGCTTGCCGCGGTACTCGGTCTCGTACGTCACGATCTCGCCGGCGAGCGCGCGCCGGTGCGGCTCGACCGAGCTGTGCGTGCCGCCCTCGAACGCGTGCACCCAGTCGAGCGTGCGACCGACGTGCGTGGTCTCGGGGTAGCCGAGGATCGGCTCGATCGCGCCGCCGGCCTTCACGATCCGCAGGTCGCGGTCGACCATCCACCAGATCGCAGGCATCTGGCGCAGGCACAGATCGAGGATCGCCGCGGTGCGCCGCAGCTCGGCGTTGCGCGTCTCCACCTCGGTGACGTCGATCGCCCACGTGTCGAACGTCGCGTCGGGCTCGCGCTCGACGACGTGGCCGTGGAGCTGGACGATCAGCTCGCGGCCGTCCTTGTGCCGCCAGCGCACGCGGACGCCGTCGATCACGCCGAGCGGCCGGTAGCGCGCGATGATCCGCGGCCGCTCCGTCGGGTCGGCGTAGATGTCGCGATCGAGGTTCTTCGCGAGCAGCTCGTCGGCGGTGTAGCCGAGCATCCGCGCGAGCGCCGGGTTGACGTGCAGGAACCGGCCGTCGACGGTCGCGCGGTACATGCCGATCGGCGAGCGTTCGAGCAGGACCTCCAGCTCTGGATCGGTGGGCCGCACGAAGACGACCACTATACCCTAGAGCAGCAGCGCGTCCTCGATCTCGTCGAACGCGCCGGCGCGCCAGCGCGCGAGCGGGCTTCGCCCCTCGACCAGGTTCTGCGTCTCGGCGAGCACCGCGCCGAGCTCGACCAGCCACACGTACGGATCGTGCGGAGACCGCTTGCCGACCTCCTCGGGCAGCTCGACCGGCGGCATCCATGCGGTCATCAGGTGGCTCTGGCCGGTCGCGAGCGCGCGCACCGCGACGTTCGCGAGGCGGCTGCCGAGCAGGCGGTCGAACGCCGACGGGCGCCCGCCGCGCACGACGTGGCCGAGCACGGTGACGCGCGTCTCGATCGCGCTCGGCTCGGCATCGGGCGCGCGCTCGCGCAGCTTCGCGTCGACCGCGAGCTTGAGCTTGTCGACCTGCATCTTCACGCCCTCGGCCTTGATGATGATCACCTTGCGCGCGCGCTTCTGGCGGGCGCGGATCGCGAGCACGGTCTGCACGATCTGCTCGACGATCTGGTCCTCCGACTTGCTCGCCTCGGGGAACAGCGCGAGGTCGGCGCCGACCGCGATCGCCGACGTCATCGCGAGATAGCCGCAGTCGCGGCCCATCACCTCGACGATGAACGTGCGGTCGTGCGCGGTCGCGGTGTCCGCGATCTTGTCGCACGCCTCGACGATCGTGTTCATCGCGGTGTCGACGCCGATCGACAGCCCGGTGAGCCCGAGGTCGTTGTCGATCGACGCCGGGATGCCGATCACCTTGAGCGGGCGGCCGCTGCCGATCTCGTTCGGATCGGCGAGGTGGAGCGCGCCGGTCAGCGAGCCGTTGCCGCCCACGACGACCAGACCGTCGATCTCGCGGCGTGCGAGGATCTCTCGCGCGCGGTCGCGGACCTCGCGCTGGTGGAATTCCTTGCATCGCGCCGAGCCGAGGATCGTGCCGCCCTCGCGCAGGATGCCCGCGACGTCGGCGGGGCCGAGCAGCACGAACGCGTCTTCGAGCAGGCCCCGGTACCCGCGCTCGATGCCGATGACGTCGAGGCCGGCGGCGCGGCCGACGACGACCGCGGCGCGGATCGCCGCGTTCATGCCGGGAGCATCGCCGCCACTGGTGAGGATCGCGATCCGTTTCATGTCGTGGATGCTACAGTCGCCCAATGGTCCGAGTCGAACGATCCGGCCCGGTGACGACCGTGATCCTCGACCGCCCCGCGGCCAAGAACGCGGTCGATCGCGACACGGCGGAGATGCTGGCGCGGGCCTTTCAGGACTTCGAGCACGACGACGGGGCGCGGGTCGGCGTCCTGTTCGGCGATCACGGCACGTTCTGCGCGGGCGCGGACCTCAAGGCGCTCGCGACCGGCAAGGGCAACCGGGTCGCGCCCGACGGCGATGGACCGATGGGCCCGACGCGCATGCTGCTCGACAAGCCGGTGATCGCCGCGATCGCCGGCCACGCGGTCGCCGGCGGGCTCGAGCTCGCGCTGTGGTGCGACCTGCGCGTCGTCGAGGACACCGCGGTGCTCGGCGTGTTCTGCCGCCGGTTCGGCGTGCCGCTGATCGACGGCGGCACGGTGCGGCTGCCGCGCCTGATCGGGCTGTCGCGCGCGCTCGATCTCATCCTCACCGGCCGCGCGGTGAAGGCCGACGAGGCGCTCGCGATCGGCCTCGCGAACCGCGTCGTGCCGCACGGCCAGGCGCGCGCCGCCGCCGAGCAGCTCGCTCGCGCGCTTGCCGACCTCCCTCAGGCCGCGCTGCGCGCCGACCGCACGAGCGCGTACCTGCAGCACGATCTCGAGCTCGAGCGCGCGCTCGCGCAGGAGCTCGAGCTCGGCTCGCGCGCGCTCGCCGAGGCGGTGCAAGGCGCGGCGCGCTTCGCGCAAGGTGCCGGCCGCCACGGAGGCAAGGCATGACCCGCGCGATCCTCGTCGCGATCGCCGCCATGCTCCTGGCGAGCTGCATCGTGCGCCGGCTGACGGGCCCGCGCCTCACCGGCACGTGCGACGGCGCGTGCGCGCACTACATCGAGTGCAAGCCCGGCCACGCCGACCGCGATCTCGCGCGCTGCAACAGCGAGTGCCCGCAGGTGTTCAGCGATCGCGACTCGCTGATGGCCTACGAGAGCCTGTCCTGCAAGGACGCGGTCGAGTACGTCGACGGCACGAACCCGCGCGCGGCCTCCACGGCTCGCTAGTTACACGCGCCGATCATCGCGAAGTTGTCGAACGCCGCGGTGCCGGGTGCCGCGACCGAGGTGTACGTCCCGGCCTGCAGCTCGACGGCCACGCTCGCGAGCGAGATCACCGGGAACAGCCGGCGCTGGGTCACCCAGGTCTGGCCATCCGCGCTGGTCTGGAACGCGACGTCGCCCGCCCCGAGGTCGTGGCGCAGCTGCCAGTAGAGCATCGTGGCGCGGTCGTAGGGCTTGCCGATCACGTCGGGGCCGGTGCCGTTGGTCTGGCCGACCCACAGCATGCTCCCGTCGACGTACATCTGGATCCGATCCAGGCTCATCGGATCGCGCCACGCGAGCTCCGCCGTCGCCCCCGGCCCCGCGGGGATCTGGACGACCTCGACGAGCGTGCGCATCGCGGCGAAGTCGTGCGCGTTCGTGTAGACGCCGGCATAGGCATTCGTGCTCGTCGTGCCGAGGGTGCCGACGAGCTGAGCGCCGTTGTCGGCGATGATCGACGGTGCGTTCGAGTACATGTGGGGCCACACCGTCGTGTCGATCGACGCGTGATCGAAGTTGTCGGACAGGCACAGCAGCTCGGGCCCGTCGAGCGGAGCGTCGATCGAGCTGGCGTCGCCGATGGGCCGGATCTTGTCGAGCTGGAGCAGGTGATCGCAGCCGGCGAGCGATCCCAGCAGGGCCACGACCGCGATGCGCCCCATCAGATCCACGATACCATGCGCGCGTGACCGAGCCCGACAACGCGCTGGTCGGCACGGTGGAGCGCATCACGTTCCGCAACCCCGACAACGACTACACGGTCGCGAGGCTCGCGACCGCGCAGGGCGAGATCACGATCGTCGGCAAGCTGTTCGGCGTCGAGGAGGGCATGCCGGTGCGGCTCGGCGGGCAGTGGGTCGTCGACAAGAAGTGGGGCCGGCAGTTCCAGGTCGCGACGTGCGTGCCCGACACGCCCAAGACGCTGCACGGCATCGAGACGTTCCTCGCGTCGAAGCTGTTCCAGGGGATCGGCCCGGCGCTCGCGAAGCGGCTGGTCGAGAAGTTCGGCAAGGACACGCTCGAGGTGATCACGACCACGCCCGATCGGCTGACCGAGGTCGTCGGCATCGGCACCGCGCGCGCGAAGCAGCTCGCCGAGACGGTCGGCCAGCAGCGGCACGTCCAGGAGGTCATGGTGTTCCTGTTCGGCCTCGGCGTGTCCCCGGCGTTCGCCGCGCGGATCGCGCGTCGCTACGGCAAGGACGCGATCGACGTCGTGCGCCAGAACCCGTACCGGCTCGCGCACGAGGTGTGGGGCATCGGCTTTGCGCGCTGCGACCAGATGGCGCGCAAGCTCGGCATCGCCGTCGACGCGCCCGAGCGGCTCGAGGCGGGCCTGCTCCACGCGCTCGAGACCGCCGCCGAGGATGGCCACCTCCACCTGCCCGACGACGAGCTGGTCGCCGGCGCGGCCGAGCTGCTGCAGGTCCCCGCCGACG
>JBLMXA010000594.1:0-2807 GCA_050257515.1 Acidobacteriota bacterium
CGTCGAGCAGCTCGCGCTCGACGAGCTGACCGCGCGCAAGTACTGGCGCCGCGGCGATCACGCGGTGCTCGCGCGGCTCGGCATCCGGCCCGCCGGCATCGTGTGGACCGCGCGCGGCCCGGTCGAGGCGCCCGAGCTCGGCCGCACGCTCAAGCTGGCCAAGTACGACGCGTACATCCACAGCGTGTACGTCGCACCGGCCGCCCGTGGGCGTGCAGTCGCACCGGTGATGCTCGAGCACATCGCCAAAGACCTGCGCGCGACCGACGCGTACCGGTCGTGGGCGCTGATCGCCGCGGATAACCAGGCGTCGTTGCGGGCTTTCCAGAAGGCGTCGTTCACGCCGGTATGTGACGTGATCCACGCCAAGATGGCGACCGTCGACCGGGTCGTGTGCCGCCCTCCCGACCCCGAGGCCCTCGAGCTGCTCGCCCTGACCGAGTGAAGTCGCGTTAGGATAGGAACATGCGCTGGCTCTGCCTCGTGGCCGGGCTGCTGGTGGCGTGCTCCGGCTCGCTGCCGGCGACCACCGACGCCAAGAAGAGCGACGGCCCGACGGGCGACGCCGGCCCCGATCCGAACGACGGTGCGCGCTCCGGCACGCGGCTCAAGATCACGTACTGGGCGTTCGCGGACGGCACGCGCGCGTGGAACCAGTTCTACGACGCCCAGCGCCGCGAGAACTGCTACCTCAGCGGGCCGTGGACCGACGGCAACTACTACTGCACGCCGACGCAGACCTCGAGCATCGCGTGGTCGGACGCGGGCTGCACGACGAAGATCGCGATGGTCTACAACGACCCGACGTGCCCGCAGCCGGCGCCGCCGTACGCGCTCGACTACACGTCCACCGCGTGCACGTTCTCGTACTCGCACCTCTACAACCGCGGCAGCCAGCTCGGGATCTCGCAGTACTACTACCAGAACAGCGACGGCACCTGCGGCGGCCCGTACAGCGCGCCGAGCTACTCGTTCTACGCGCTCGGCCCCGAGGTGGTGCCGGCGGCGAGCCTCGTCAAGCTGACGATCGGCTCGCCGACGACGTCGGGCACGCTCGGCGAGCGCTTCGTGACGAGCGCCGACGGGCTGTCGTTCCCGTGGACGACGCACGACGCGCTGCTCGGCGCCGACTGCTATGCGGCCGCATACGACGCGTCGGGCACGAGCGCGGTGTGCCTGCCCGACGCCGGCTACGCCGGGTACAACCACGACAGCGCGTGCACGGTGCCCGAGCTGTCGGTCAGCAAGACGTGCACCGCGCCCCACTACGCCGAGTACTTCCCGCAGACGGCGTGCCCGAGCGATCCGCCGAAGTACTTCACGGTCGGCAGCCAGGTCGCGAGCTCGCCGCTCTACTACGCGAGCGGCACGCAGTGCACCGCGACCACCGCCGACACCAGCTCGAACTACTTCACGACCGCGCAGACGATCCAGCTGTCGTCGCTCGCGCGCGCGCCCGACGCGCTCGTCGGCCACCGCATCCAGCTCATCCACGACACCACGCCCGAGGGCCTGCGCCTGCGCGACTACGCGCTCTACGATTCGCAGCTCGGGGGCGAGTGCTACGTGATCGCGACACCCGACGGCTCGAGCCGCTGCCTGACGTTCGGCGCGAGCATCTCGAGCGGCACGTTCTTCAAGGACGCCGGCTGCACGCAGGGCATCGATCTCGCGAGCGTCTACATCGGCCCGAGCGCGTGCACCGCGCCGCCGGCGCCGAAGTACGCCAACAAGTTCGTCACGCCGCCACCGGGATCGTGCACGTACTCGTACGAGATCCACACCGTCACCGGCGCGTACACCGCGCCGGTCTACGTCAACAACGGCAGCTGCGTCGGTTACTCGCAGTCGGCGAACGAGGTGAAGCTGTACTCGGTGGGCCCCGCGATGGATCCGTCGGCGTTCTCGCTCGCGACCGCGGTCACCGATCAATAGCGAAGCCGCGCTCCGCACCGCTCGGGGTGCGCTCGTCGACCGCGACCCGGTCGACCCGCGCGGCCGGCGGCCCGTGCTCGCACCACGCGAGCAGCGCGGTGACGCGATCGTCAGGTCCCTCCGCTTCGAGCTCGACCGAGCCGTCGTCGCGGTTTCTGACCCAGCCGACGACGCCGAGCCGCCGCGCCTCGTGCGCGGTCGACGCGCGGAACGATACGCCCTGGACGCGCCCGGTGACGATCGCGCGCACGCGCCGCATGTGTTCCGAGTATAAAGCTGATAGCGTGGAACGCGATGGCTCGCGTGCTCAGGCTTCCCGACCACGGTCGGTTGCTCGTGTGCACGGACCTGCAGGGCTGCATGCGCGACTACCTGCGCATGGTCGACGTGTTCGAGCAGGCGCTGATCACGTACCACGGTGACGCGCACCTGCTGTTCACCGGCGACTTGATCCACGGCCCGCACATCGAGCCGGAGGACTGGCCGGACTTCCTCGGCGAGTACTACCGCGATGCCTCGGGCGAGGTGATGATCGCCTACGCCGGGCTCGCGGCGCAGTACCCGGGCCGCGTCCACGCGCTGCTCGGCAACCACGAGCACGGCCACATCGGCGGCCCGCACACCGCGAAGTTCGCCGCCGACGAGGTCGCGCTGCTCGAGCACATCCTCGGCACGGCCGGCACCGCGCGCATGCGCGGCATCATCCACACGTTCGCGCTCGCGGCGGTCACGAAGTGCGGGGCGGTGTTCACGCACGGCGCGCCGGCGGCGGTGATCGAGTCGGTCGCCGACCTCGAGGCCGCCGACCTGTCCGGCGCGAAGTACGCCAGCCCGCTCGAGGTGCTCGACACGCCGGTCGTCGGCAAGGTGCT
>JBLMXA010000595.1:0-3215 GCA_050257515.1 Acidobacteriota bacterium
GCCGCCGGTCACCACCTGCTCGGCGATCGCCGTGTGCGCCTCGGCGCGCGTCAGCTTGGCGAGCCGCGACGACGGATCCTTGACGTCCCGCAGGACGCCCGGCGTCGACGTGACCAGCAGCAGCCGCTCGGCCTTGAGCGCCGCCGCGAGCTGGTTTCCGACGGTGTCGGCGTTGATGTTGTAGACGTTGCCCGCGGCGTCGGCGCCCAGGCACGCGATCACCGGCACGAACTCGCTCGCCCACAGCGCCTCGAGCAGCGCGATGTTGAACCCGACGACGTCGCCGACCAGGCCGAGGTCGACCGGATCCGGTCCCGCGCCCGCGTACACCTTCGGTGGGCGCTTGACGGCGCGCACGACCAGCCCGGACGCGCCGTGGAGGCCGACCGCCGGCACGCCCGCGGCGGCCAGCGTCGCGCACAGATCGACGTTGAGCTTGCCCGCGACCGCCATCTTCATGACGTCGAGCGTCGCCGCGTCGGTGACGCGCCGGCCGGCGATCTGCGTCGTCGGCAGCCCGAGCTGCTTCTGCAGCGCGGTCGCCTGCGGGCCGCCGCCGTGGACGATCGCGACCCTCGCGCCGCCCCCAGGATCGGAGACGAGCACGCGCAGGTCCGCCGCGAGCGTAGCGGCCTCGCCGGAGCCGACCACCTCGCCGCCGATCTTTACGACGAAGCCGCCGGTCACGGCCAGTTGCCCGTATCCTCGAGGCTCGCGCGCTCGTCGCAGCCGAGGATCAGGTTCATGTTCTGGATCGCCTGGCCCGCGCCGCCCTTGATCAGGTTGTCGGTCGCGCCGAAGCACGTCACCGTGCGCTTGCCATGGACGACCTGGCCGACCGCGACGCCGACCTCGCAGTAGTTCGAGCCGTGCACGGCGACGACCTGCGGCACGCGCGACCTCGGCCGCCGCACGAACACCTCGCGCGCGTACTGCTCGTCGAACATCGCGTTCAGCCTCTTCGCGTCGTACTCCGCCGGCAGCTCGACGAAGCAGGTCGCGTAGATGCCGCGCGTCAGCGGCGCCGACACCGGCACGAACTGGATGCCGACGTGCTTGGCGCCCGCGTCGTGCAGCGTCTGCACGATCTCCGGCACGTGCTGGTGATCGAGCGGCTTGTACGTCTTGAGATCGTTGACGCGGCTCGGGTGGTGCGTGCTCGGGATATCCTTGATGCCCGAGCCCGACGAGCCGGTGATGCCGACGACGTGCACCTGCTGGCCGTCGAGCAGGCCCGCGCGCGCGAGCGGCAGCAGCGCGAGCTCGATCGTCGTCGCGAAGCAGCCCGGCGAGGCGACGTACTTCGCCTGCTTGATCTTGTCGCGGTTGAGCTCGGGCAGGCCGTAGACGAACTTGCCGAGCAGATCCGGGTGCGGGTGCTTCGTGCCGTAGTGCTTCTCGTACTCGCCGACGTCGCGCAGCCGGAAGTCGCCCGACATGTCGACGATCTTGACGCCCGCCGCGATCAGCTCGGGCACCTTGGCGGCGGTCACCTTGTGCGGCAGCGCGAGCAGCGCGACGTCGCAGCCCTTCGCGGCCGCGGCCGGCGGCAGATCCTCGAACACGAGCTCGGTCGCGCCCTCGAGGTTCGGATGGACCGCGCCGAGCGGCTCGCCGACGTGATCGATCGACGCGACGCGCACGAGCTCGACGTCTGGATGCATCAGCAGACGCCGGGTCATCTCGGCGCCGCCGTAACCGCTGCCGCCGATGATCGCGGCCTTGAATCGCTTCGCCATGGTGGGTGTTGTATGCCATGGCCGTGGCAACGAGTACACCCACGTTCGAGTCCGCGCTCGCCGCGCTGCGCGCCCGCACCGGCGAGCTCGTCGCGCTCGCCAAAAGCTGGGTCGAGATCAACAGCTACACCGCGAACGTCGCCGGCGTGAACGCGGTCGGCGAGCGGCTCTGCGACGCGTTCGCGCTGCCCGGCCTCGCGCTGACGCGGATTCCCGGGGGCGACGGCTTCGGCGACCACCTCGCGTGGCGCACGCCGGCGGCCGGCGCGCCGATCGTGCTCGTCGGTCATCACGACACCGTGTTCCCGCCCGGCCACTTCGAGACGTGGCAGGAGGAGGGCGGCAAGATCACCGCACCGGGCATCCTCGACATGAAGGGCGGGCTGTCGATCGTGCGCGGCGTGCTCGCCGCGCTCGCCGACGTCGGCGCGCTCGCCGATCTTCCACTCCGCGTCGTGTCGGTCGCGGACGAGGAGGTCGGCTCGCCGTCGTCGGCGCCGCACCTGCGCGAGCTCGCGAAGGGCGCCGCGTGCGCGCTCGTGTTCGAGTCCGGCCGCGCCGGCGACGCGATCATCACGCGCCGCAAGGGCGTCGGCGCGATGACGGTCGTCGCGCACGGCAAGGCCGCGCACGCCGGCAACCACCACGTGGACGGCGCGAACGCGCTGTGGGCGCTCGCGAGGTTCGTCGATGCCGCGCAGCGGCTGACCGACTACGCGCGCGGCGTCACCGTCAACGTCGGGCTCGCGAGCGGCGGCACGTCGAAGAACACGGTGCCCGAGCGCGCCGAGTGCGCGATCGACCTCCGCTACGAGACCGTCGCCGATGCCGAGGCGCTCGTCGCCGCGCTGCGCGCCGCCGCCGCCGCGGCCGCGGCCGCCGTGCCGGGCACGCGCCTCGAGGTGACGGGCGGCGCGAACCGGCTGCCGCTCGAGCGCACCCCCGCGTCGGCCGCGCTGCGCGACGAGTACGCGGCGTGCGCGCGCGCCGTCGGCCTCGGCGGTGGCGAGGCCGCGCTGCTCGGCGGTGGCTCCGACGCGAACACCGTCGCGCCGCTCGGCGTGCCGGCGATCGACGGCCTGGGGCCGCGCGGCGCGGGCTTCCACACGACGAGCGAGCACGTCGAGGTTCAAACATTCGCGCCCAAGGCGGAGGCGTTGCTACGCTTCCTGTGGGGCAGACGTGCTACCTAGGCTCGCACTCGTACTCGCGCTCGGCTGTCATCACGATCCATCGCGCGAGCCGCCGCCGCAGATGACGCCGCCGGCGCGCACGGTCTCGATGGTCACCTCGATGGTCGTCGTCGATGCGTGCCCGTACTCGAAGAAGCTCGATCGCAGGGCGGCGACCCGCGAGATCGAGGCGCTCGTCGGTCCGTGCAAGAAGGTCCCCGGCGGCGCGGCCCACTTCTCGGTGACGCTGCTGCCGGATGGCCGGGTCGAGCTCGCGTCGCCGACGGGCGATCCGACCGAGGGC
>JBLMXA010000596.1:0-9385 GCA_050257515.1 Acidobacteriota bacterium
CTCAAACCGGGCCGGGTCGCGCCCGGCGAGTCGCTGCACTACGCGCCGCTCGGCGTCGTCGGCGTGATCGGCCCGTTCAACTTCCCGCTCCACCTCTGCCACGCGCACGTCGTGCCGGCGCTGCTGCTCGGCAACACCGTCGTCGTCAAGCCGAGCGACGTCACGCCGCTGTGCGGCCAGCGCTACGCCGAGTGCGCGAAGGCGGCGGGGCTGCCGCCCGGCGTGCTCAACGTCGTCGTCGGAAGAGGCGAGGTCGGTGCGGCGATGGTCGCCGAGACTGCGATCCGCGGCCTCGCGTTCACCGGCAGCTGGCCGGTCGGGCGCCGCATCCTCGAGGCCGCGCTCGATCGCCCCGAGCTGCTGGTCGCGCTCGAGATGGGCGGCAAGAACGCGTGCGTCGTGCTCGACGACTGCGCGCTGCGCCAGGCGGTGCACGAGGTCGTCGTCGGCGGCTACCTGTCGGCGGGCCAGCGCTGCACCGGCACCGAGCGCGTGCTCGTCCATCGCAAGCTCGCCGATCGCTTCGTCGATGCGCTCGCGAAGGTCGTGCGCGAGCTGAGGTTCGGCCACCCGGAGGATCCGGGGATGTTCGCCGGCCCGGTCGCGACCCACGGCGCGCTGGTCAAGGTCGAGGCCGCGATCGAGGCCGCGCGCAAGGCGGGCGCCGAGCCGATCGTGCCCGGCGCGAAGCTGCCCGGCGGCTACTACCGCTCGGCGTCGCTGCACCGGCTGCCCGACGGCTGCCATCACGTCGCCGGCTACACCGACATCGAGGTGTTCGGCCCCGACCTGTCGATCGAGGTGATCGACAGCGACGACGAGGCGATCGCGGTGCTCGAGGCGTCGCAGTACGGCTTCGTCAACGCGGTGTTCACCGCCTCGCGCGAGCGGTTCGAGACGTTCGCGGCGCGCACGCGCTCGGGACACCTCAACCGCAACCGCTCGACGAACCTCGCGAGCGCGAAGCTGCCGTTCGGCGGCGTCGGCAAGAGCGGCAACTACCGCCCGGCCGGCGCGTGGGCGCACCGCAACGTCGTCCATCCGGTCGCCGTGCTCGAGCACGTGCTCGGCGCGGTCACGCCGCACCCCCAGCTCGCGGCGCACCTGCCCGCGTACGACCTCGACCGGCTCGAGGCGCAGCACGCGGCCGAGGAGGCGCGCGAGGCGGAACTCCGGCTCGTCGACTGTCCGCGGCCGATGGCGCTGCACCGCCCCGCGGGCGGCAAGCTGCCCGCATCCGAGGCGCTGCTCGCGCGGCTCTACGCCGGCGATCGCGTGCCGAAGGAGAAGAAGCCGCCGGTGTTCGATCACCTGCGCTCGGCCGGGCCGTGGATGGTGTCGATCGACGACGAGCCGCTCGCCGTGATCGACGGCATGAGCCAGACCGCGACCGTCGTCGGCGGGTTCGCCGAGGATCCGGTCGTCCGCGCGTTCGTCGAGGGCGAGCTCGCCGACCTGCTCGTCAGCAACCCCGACACCGCGGTGCGCGAGCACTGGGCCGCGGTCGATTACGCGAACACGCTGCGCCAGCTCGTGCCCGGGCTGCCGCACGTGACGTTCGTCGCGAGCGGCGCCGAGGCCAACGAGAAGGCGATGGCGCTGTGCCGGATCAACTGCGAGCGGCCCAAGGCGACGAAGGTGCTCGCGTTCGAGGGCAGCTTCCACGGCCGCACGCTGCTGTCGCTGCACGCGACGCACTCGCCGAGCAAGCGCACGCCGTTCGAGCTCGCCGGCTACCAGGCGACGTTCGCGCCGTACCCGGTGTGGCAGAACCCGCAGTCCGACGCCGAGCCCACCGCGCCGAGCGGGTTCTACGCCGCCGCCGCGAGCGGCGACGTCGCCGATCTGCAGGAGCGGTTCGGCGACGCGAAGGACGATCCGCTGCTCGCGGCCGAGGTCGCGTCGCTGGTCGCGGTCGATGCCGCGCTCGCGACCGGCGACTACTTCTGCACGATCGTCGAGCCGATGCAGAGCGAGGGCGGCGATCGCTACGCGACCGAGCGGTTCTTCCGCGCGCTGCGCCTGCTGACGCGCCACCACAAGACGTTCCTCGTGTTCGACGAGGTCCAGGTCGGCTTCGGCCTCGGCGGCCCGTTCGCGTGGCATTCGAGCTTCCGGCTGCTGTCGCAGCGCGGCCAGCAGGACTACCCCGACGCGGTGACGTTCGCGAAGCGCGCGCAGGTCGGCGTCGTGATGTCGCGGTTCGCGGATCCCGAGCCGGCGAGCGCGCACGCGGCGTCGCTCGTGCGCGGCCGCATCCACGCCGACATGGTGTCGACGGCGCACAACGCCGAGCGCCTCGAGAAGCTGGTCGCGCCCCGGCTCGCGCAGCTCGCGCGCGCGTACCCGCAGTTCGTCCACAATCCACGCGCGAGGGGCTACGCGTTCGCGTTCGACCTGCCGACGCCGGCGCTGCTCGACGCGCTGATCGGCCAGCGGTTCTGGCGCGGCGCGATCGTGTTCGCCGCCGGCACGCGCACCGCGCGCTGGCGCCTGTCGGACTCGTTCCTCGCGCGCGAGATCGAGATGCTGTTCGAGGCGATCCGCAAGTCGCTGTCGTGGCTCGACGCGCACGACGGCGGCAAGCCGCCGGCGTGGGAGGATCAGCCGCCCGAGCCGCCGCACCCGGGGCCGCCGAAGGAGATCGGGTACCGGCGCATCGCGCACTCCGAGGCGATGGATCACCTGCCGGCGATCCTCGACATCGAGTACCAGGTCTACGAGCCCGCGCGGCGCACGCCGCCGGCCGAGATCCGCGCCGCGATCGAGGATCCCGAGGGCTCGCTGATCGTCGCGGAGGCGCCGGGCCCGAGCGGCGCGAAGCAGCTCGTCGGGTTCGCGATCGGCGGCCCGCTCGAGACGAGCAAGGACGTCGAGGGCTGCGACGACGATCCGATGCTCGGCAAGCACAACACGATGTACTCGGTGTCGATCACGGTCGCGCCGGGCTACCAGAGCTCGGGCATCGGCCGCAAGCTCAAGGACCTCCAGCTGCGCGACGCGCTCGCGCGCACGCGCGGCGACGGCAGCCCGCGCTACCGCTACGTCACCGGGCGCAACCGCGTCGGCCGCACCGCGCAGATGACGCACCTCAACCGCGTGTTCGGCGCGCACGTCGTCAACGTCTTGACGGGCCAGTACGAAGACCCGGAGGGCCAGGCGATCTACTACCGGATCCCGCTCGGCGCGCTGCGCCCCGATCCGCAGGGCAAGGCCGAGGTCGTGCGCCGCCGCGCCGAGCGCAGCGATCACGACGTCAAGCTCGATCTCGCGAGCGGCGTCGCGCGGCCGTTCGCGGAAGGCCCGCGCTCGCTCGTCGAGCTCGAGGAGCGCGGGCTGCTCTACGGGCCCGCGGTCAACAAGCTGACGCTGATGAACTACGTGACGCCCGCGGTCGTCCGCGCGATGGAGCACCTCGCCGCGCTCGTGCCCGAGCTGCCCCACATCTACCTGACGTCGAGCCGCGACGAGACGATCGACAAGGCGCTGCGCCTGATCCGGTGCACGCGCAAGACCGCGCAGATCGCGATCTCGCTCGCCGGCGGCTACTACGGCCACACCGCGGCGAGCTGCCGGTCGCTGTCGGATCCCGAGGTCCATCGCGGCGGGCCGGCGCACTTCCACTGGCCGCGCGTGCCGCACCCGGCGATCGCGGGCACCGCGGCGACGATCGCGGCGCTGCGCGAGGCGGTCGCGCAGGCAGGCGGGCCCGACAAGGTGCTCGGCTTCGTCTACGAGCTCGTGCAGGAGCGCACCGGGCTCGTGCTGCCGGCGGACTTCGTCGACGCGCTCGGCAAGCTGCGCCGCGAGCTCGACCTGCCGCTGATCGCGGTCGAGACCGCGACGTGCTGCTACCGCTCGGGCAAGGGCGCGTTCGCCTCGCCGGCGATCGGCCTCGTGCCGGACGTGCTGACGTGGTGGGGCGGCGGCCAGACCGGCTACGTGCACTGCCTGACGCGGTGGTTCGTGCCGGGGCCGCTCACGCTGGTCTCGACCTGGGACGGCGACGAGCTGTCGATGGTCCGCCATCACCACCAGCTGCGCGCGGCGCGCCAGCTCGACATCGCCGCGGCGGCCGCCGCTCTCGAGCGCGCGGTCCCTGGCTCGCACGGCCTCGGCGCGTACCGCGTGATCGCGGCGCCCGCGGCGGTCGCCGACGCGCTCGACGCCCAGGGCATCGCGCTGCGGCGGTTCCCGAACGGCCGGCTCGCCATCGTGCCCGCGCTCGATCAGATCGAGGCGGCGGCGCAGGCGCTCGCGGGGGTGCGCTGGTCGTGAGGATCCTCGAGCTGCCGGCCGGCAAGACCCCGCGCGAGTGGGGCCACATCCACGGCGAGAGCTTCCGCGGCGAGATCCGCGCGCTCGCCGACATCCGGATCTACTTATGTACGAAGGTCGGCGGGTTCGCCGGCCGGGCGCAGGTGCTCGAGGCGGCGAGGGCGCACCTGCCGGTGCTCGAGCGCTACGACCGCGATCTCCACGACGAGCTGGTCGGCATCGCCGAGGGCGCGCGCGTGACGCCCGAGGACATCGTCGTCGCGAACCACTACACCGATCTGCGCGATCTCGATCCGGATCCGGCGAGCTGGCGGCCCGCGCCGACCGACGATCCCGGCGGCTGCTCGATGCTGTGGGCCGACACGCCGACCGGGCGCGTGCTGGCACAGACGTGGGACATGCACGCGACCGCGATCCCCTATGTCATGCTGGTGGCGCTGCCGGACGCCAAGCTGCTCACCGTGACCGGCTGCCTCGGCATGGCGGGGATGAACAGCGAGCGCGTCGCGATCGCGATCAACAACCTGTTCTCGACCGACGCGACGGTCGGCGTCGTGTGGCCGGCGATGGTGCGCAAGGCGCTGCGCGCTCGCGACGCGCGCGGCGCGCGCGACGTGATCGCGCGCTCGCCGATCGGCAGCGGGCATCATTACTTCATCGCGGATCGCGAGCGCGCGTTCGCGATCGAGGCGTCCGGGACGAAGCGCAAGCAGATCTTCGCCGGCGAGCGGCGCGCGTACTGCCACACCAACCACTGCTTCGATCCCGACATCGCGGCGGTCAGCAAGGTGCCGCCGACGTCGACGACGTTCGATCGCATGAAGTGGCTCGAGGCCGACCTCGCCCGCGCGCCGGTAGTCGATCTCGCCGACGCCTGGCGCCGGCTCGGCTCCGAGGACGGCTGGCCGCGCAGCGTGTGCACGAACATGGCGACCCCCGAAGCGCCGCACGGCGCGGCGACCTGCGGCGCGATCGCGATGAACGTCACGACCGGCGAGGTGTGGGTGCAGCAGGGTTTCATCCACAACGTCGCCGCCGAGAAGTTCCATGTCTGAGTACCCGTTCTTCTTCACGTGGAGCGCGCAGGCACAGGCCAAGCCGCTCGAGCTCACCGGCGGCGACGGCGCGTGGTTCACCACGCGCGACGGCGCGCGCTGGCTCGATCTCGGCGCGCTCAGCTACCAGGTCAACGCCGGCCACGGCAACCGCCGCATCGTCGAGGCGATCCAGCGCCAGGCCGGCGAGCTGTGCCTGTCGGCGCCGAACGCGGTGTTCCCGGCGAAGATCGAGCTCGCCGAGCGGCTGCTCGCGATGGCGGGCAAGGGCTTCGCGAACGGCAAGGTGTTCTTCACGCTCGGCGGCGCCGAGGCGAACGAGAACGCGCTCAAGATCGCGCGCCTCTACACGAAGCGCCTGAAGAACCTCGCGCGTTACCGCAGCTACCACGGTGCGTCGATGGGCGCGCTGTCGCTGACCGGCGACTGGCGGCGGCCGCCGCTCGAGCCCGGCATCCCGGGCGTGATCCACGTCCAGGACTGCTATTGCGATCGCTGTCCGTTCGGGCAGCGCGTCGAGACCTGCCAGCGCGAGTGCGCGACCCACATCGGCGACGTGATGGCGCTCGACGGCGGCGTCGCGGCGGTGTTCCTCGAGCCGGTGCCGGGCGCGAACGGCGTGCTCGTGCCGCCGCCGGAGTACTGGCCGCTCGTGCGCGCGGCGTGCGATCGCGAGGGCGCGCTGCTCGTCGCCGACGAGGTGCTGTGCGGGTTCGGCCGCACCGGCAAGCCGTTCGGGTTCCAGCACTGGGACGTCGTGCCGGATCTGATCACGGTCGCGAAGGGCCTCGCGTCGGGCTACCAGACGATCGGCGCGGTGATCGTCAGCGAGAAGATCGCGGCGCACTTCGAGCAGCACGTGCTCGCGTGCGGCCTGACGTACTACGCGCACCCGACGGCGTGTGCGGCGGCGGTCGAGACGCTGAACGTGTACCGCGACGAGCGGATGTTCGAGCACGCGGCGCGGCTCGGGCCGGTCTTGCGCCGCGAGCTCGACGCGATCGCGGCGCGGCTCGCCGGCAAGCCGTTCGTGCGCTCGCTCGGCCTGCTCGGCGCGCTCGAGCTCGACGCGCCGCTCGAGCGCTGGGGCGCGCTCGGCACGGAGCTCGCGGCGCGCAAGCTGTCGCTGCACGTCGATGGCAAGCGCGGCACGGCGATCTTCGCGCCGCCCTTGTGCATCGGCGAGGGCGAGCTGGTGACCGGGATGCGTGCATTCGGCGACGCGGCCGTGGCAGCATTCGGTCGAGCATGACCGGCAAGCACGCAAACAAGCTCGTCGCGAGCGTCGCCGATGCCGTCGACGTCCTGCGCGACGGCATGACGATCATGGTCGGCGGGTTCGGCCTGTCGGGAAATCCCGAGGCGCTGATCCGTGCGGTCGTCGACCGCGGCGTCCGCCACCTGACGCTCGTGTCGAACAACGCCGGCAACCTCGGCAAGGGGCTCGCGACCTGGCTCCAGGCCGGCATCATCGACAAGGTGATCTGCAGCTACATCGGCAACAACGAGGATCTCCACACGCGGATGGCGAGCGGCGAGGTCAAGGTCGAGATCACGCCGCAGGGCACGCTCGCCGAGCGCAGGCGCGCCGCGGGCGCGGGCATCCCGGCGTTCTTCACGCCGACCGGCGTCGGCACGGTGGTCGAGCAGGGCAAGGAGACGCGCGAGATCGACGGCCGCCGCTACATCCTCGAGCGCGCGCTGCCGGCCGACGTCGCGCTCGTGCGCGCGACGATGTCGGACCGGTTCGGCAACCTCAGGTTCTGGCGCACCGCGCGCAACTTCAACCCGGTGATGGCGACCGCCGCGAAGCTGACGATCGTCGAGGCCGATCACGTCGTCGACAACGGCGCGATCGATCCCGACGACGTCCACCTGTCGGGCATCTTCGTGCATCGCATCGTCCACGTGCCCGAGCACGAGGACGCGTTCGAGTACCGCACCGTCCGGAGGCGCAAGCGAACCGACGAGCGCAGCGAGGAGAAGTAGGATGAGCGCTAGCGGAAGCTGGACGACCGAACAGATGGCGCGCCGTGCGGCGGCCGAGATCCCCGCCGGCTCGATCGTCAACCTCGGCATCGGCCTGCCGACGCAGGTCGCAGATTTTCTCGCCGAAGGTCACGCGTGGCTGCACTCGGAGAACGGGCTGCTCGGCACCGGTCCGTTCCCGTTCGAGGGCGAGGAGGACCCGTCGCTGATCAACGCGGGCAAGCAGACGGTGACCGTGCTGCCCGGCGGCTCGACGTTCGATTCAGCGCAGTCGTTCGCGATGATCCGCGGCGGCCACGTCGATCTCGCGATCATGGGCGCGATGCAGGTCTCCGCCGGCGGCGATCTCGCGAACTGGGCCGTGCCCGGCGGCAAGATCATGGGCATCGGCGGCGCGATGGATCTCGCGAGCGGCTGCCGCCGCCTCATCGCGATGATGCAGCACGTGACCAAGAAGGGCGAGCACAAGCTCGTCGCCAGGTGCGACTACCCGCTGACCGCCACCGGCGTCGTCTCGCTCGTGATCACCGATCTCGGCGTGTTCGAGCCGACCGGCCACGGCTTTCGCGTCATCGAGCTCGCGCCGGGCATCACCCGCGACAAGGCCTCCGCCGCCACCGGCGCGCCCCTTCTCTAGCTCCCGCGGCGCGGCGCGTCGTGGCGGAATGGGAAAGGGAGCTTTCCACGGGGGCTCCCACGGGGGCTCCCACGGCGGTGGCGGAGCCTGTGGGTATGCAAGACACGACGAACCCGGCCCATGATCCGGCGGCGCTCGCGAAGGCGCGAGCGCAGGTTGCCGATCTCAAGCAGATGATGCGGGACTCCGCGGAGGCGAGGACGCAGCGGCAGCGCGCGAAGCCGCTGTACGAGCGGCTCGGCGGTCGCGAGCCGATCCGCGCGGTCGTCGCCGACATCGTCGAGCTCCACTTCACCGAGCCGGTGACGGCGCCGCTGTGCAAGGGCGTCGACAAGGCGAAGCTGATCGAGCACGTCGTCGACTGGCTGTGCCAGGCGGCCGGCGGCCCGCAGCAGTACAAGGGCCGCGACATGGTCAGCGCGCACGCGCACCTTCACATGACCGACGTCCACTTCATGGCCGCCGGCGATCAGATCGTGCGCACGCTCAAGAAGCACGGCGTGCCCGATCCGGAGCTCCAGGAGGTGGTGTGCGCGATCGTCGCGCACCACGACGACGTGATCCGCTAGTAGTGCGGCGGCTTCTCGCCGGCGCCGCCGAGCGGCAGCTCGGGCGAGCGGATCGCGTTCTTCAGCTGCTCGACCTCGCGCAGCGCGGCGTCGAGCCGCACCCCGAGCGCGCGCACGAGCGCGTCGAGGTCGGCGATCAGCTTGTCCTGAAACGCGACCCGGATCTCGAGCTCGCCGAGGCGCTCGTCGGGCGTCATGGCACCAGCGTCGTCCCGACCGAGCCTGGCTCGCGCACCGCACGCACGAGATCGCCGGCGCCGAGCTTGCCGAGGATGTGGATCGCGCCGACGCCGCGGTCGACGACGTCCATCGCCTCCTCGAGCTTCGCGATCATGCCGCCGGTCACGACGCCTTGCTCGATCGCCGCGCGCGCCTCGGCGCGCGTCAGCTTCGCGAGCCGCGACGACGGGTCGTTGACATCGCGCAGCACGCCCGGCGTCGACGTCACGAGGAACAGCCGCTCCGCCTTCAGCGCCGCCGCGAGCTGGTTGCCGACCATGTCGGCGTTGATGTTGTAGACGTGGCCCTCGGCGTCGGCGCCGAGGCACGCGATCACCGGCACGTGGCCGGCCGCCCACAGCGTGTCGAGCAGCTGCGTGTTGAAGCCGACGACGTCGCCGACGAGGCCGAGATCGACCGGATCGGGCCCCGCGCCGGCGTACACCTTCGGCGGCCGCTTGACCGCGCGCACGACCAGCCCCGACGCGCCATGCAGGCCGACCGCCGACACGCCCGCCGCGACCAGCGTCGCGCACAGATCGACGTTGAGCTTGCCGGCGACCACCATCTTCATCACGTCGAGCGTCGCCGCGTCGGTGACGCGCCGGCCCGCGACCTGCTTGGTCTCGAGGCCGAGC
>JBLMXA010000597.1:0-4524 GCA_050257515.1 Acidobacteriota bacterium
AGTCGTCCATGTCCAGCTGCGAGCTCGGGATCCAGCCGCCGTCGCCGTCGTCGTTCTCGACGAACGTCCACTTGCCCTTCACCTCGCCCGGGTAGAGCACCATGTCCGGCTTCGCGGCGAACAGCTCGCCCGAGTCCTTGTCGCGCTCGTTGTAGACGACCGCCTTCTCGCTGACGTGCGCGGTCGGCCGCTTCTCGTCGCCGCTGTCGTCGTCGCCACTGTCGCCATCGTCCGCGACCTTGACGTCGTCGTCGTCGCCGTCGCTCTTCTTCTTGCCCTTGCCGCTGTCGTCGTCGCCGGAATCGTCGTCGGCGGAGTCCTTCTTCTTCTTGCCCTTGTCGGCCTTCGCCGACTTGCTGTCATCGCCGTCGTCGCCGCTCTTGGCCTTGCTGCCGCTGTCGCTGTCGCTGTCGTCGGCGGTGCCGGTGTCGCCGGTCGCGTCGGCGCCGACGCGATCATCGGGGGCGTCGCCGCCGAACCCGCGCTTCGTGCTGCGACCGTCGACGAACGGCCGCCGCCGCGTGTTGCGGACGATCTCGTCGCCATCGGGCATGTCGACCTTGCTGCGCGGCACGAAGCCGGTGCGGCCGGAGACGCGGACCTTGAGCCAGCGGCCGTCCTGCGCGAGCAGGGTCATGTTCTGACCGGGCTTGACGGTCAGGATGACCCTCTCCTGCTCGCCGGGCTTGGCGAACAGCTTGGTCTTCTGGTTGGTCTTCACCTTCTCGGCGAGCGCGTCGCGCGCCGGCAGGCACAGGATCGCGCCGAGTAGCGCGAGGATCAGGGCGATGCCCCTCATGCCCCTCCTATTGTACAAGGCCTGTGCCCGATCGCAATCGCTCGAAATCACGTGCATTTGATGCGGGGGGCATGGAGACCCCAGACCACGTAATAGGATGCGATAACCTCAAGGCTCTCCATGCCGCAGACGCAGAAGCGTTCATATACCGCCGGTCATTTCGAGCTGCAGATCGACGGTGCGGTGACGACCGCCTACCTCAAATCGGTCGACGGTGGGTTCGTCCACGCGAACCCCATCCACGAGCCGATCGGCCCGGATATCCACCAGATCAAGCACTCGTCGACGGTGCAGATCGAGCCGTTCACCATCGATTTCGGCATCTCGGGCGCGAACTCGGTGCTGAAGTGGATCCAGGCGTCGTGGCGCAAGGACTACAGCCGCAAGAACGGCCAGATCACCCACGCCGACTTCGATCTCTACAAGACGTTCGAGCACGAGTTCTTCGACGCGCTCATCACCGAGACCAAGTTCCCGACGCTCGACGGCGCGTCGAAGGAAGCGGCCTACATCCAGATCAAGCTGCAGCCCGAGCACGTGATCACGAAGCCCGTGAAGGGCGACGCGCGCGTGCAGGCGCCGGTCGGTGCGAAGCAGAAGATGTGGATGTGCAACGGCTTCCGCTTCAACATCGATGGCCTCGACGAGATGAAGTACACGAACAAGATCGAGTCGTTCTCGATCAAGCAGAGCGTCAAGCCGTTCTACACGGGCCACGACCGGTTCCCGCAGATCGAGCCGACGAAGATCGAGTTCCCGAACATCGTCGGCACGATCTCGCTCGAGTACGCCGATCGCCTGCACGACTGGTACAACAAGGCGATCCACGACGGTCAGGCCGACCTGAAGGCGCAGAAGACCGGCTCGCTCGAGTTCCTGTCGCCGGATCGCAAGAGCACGATCTTCCGCATCAACATGTACGAGATCGGGATCCACAAGTTCCAGATCGTGCAGAGCCACGCGAACGCGAGCGAGATCAAGCGCGCGCGGTTCGAGCTGTTCGTCGGGAGGATGGATCTCGACGGCGCCGGCATGCTCGGCATGGAGTGAAGGCGCGGCCGTTCAGAGCATGACGGCCAGGTCGTACAGCACGTGCGCGTAGACGGCGTGCGCGAGCGACCGGTACCAGTAGATCGCGCCGAACGCGACACCGGCGAGCGTGCGGAACAGGAACGCGCGGGTCGTCCAGGGCTCGCCGAGCGGACCGAGGTGGTGCGCGACCGCGAACACGAGCGAGCTGGCGACGAGCGCGAGCGCGACCGAGCCGCGCTTGCCGCGCGCGAACGCGACGAACCCGGTCATCAACCCGAACCGGAACACGAGCTCCTCGTGGACCCCGGCGCCGAGCGCCGAGATGATCGTGTCGCCGGCGCCGAGCTTCAGCACGTGATCGAGGACCAGCCGGATCGCGCCGCCGAGCACGAGCGCGTAGCACGCCGCCTCGAGCACGACCGGCAGCGCGATGTCGAGGCGCAGCGTGCCCCAGCGGCGGCTGTGGCGGATCCAGAGCAGGAACGCGAGCGCGATCGTGGCGTGGAACAGTAGATACGCGGTGCGGCTGCCGGCGAGCGCGTAGAGCGCGCGGGTGACGACGTCGGCGCCGTCGACGCGGCCGGCGAACAGGATCCCGATCTCGTACGCGAGCAGCAGCGGGAACACGAGCACGAGACTCGCGGCGAGATCGCCGTGCCCGGTCTGGGGTCGTGCTCGTGCTCGTGCTCGTGCTCGATCCTCCGTCACTTCGTGCGCTTCTTCACGCCGGGCGTCGCGGCGCGCGGTCGCACCGTCGCGGTGATCGCGCGATCGGCGCGCAGGTAGGTCTTCGCCGCGGCGAGCACGTCCGCGGCGGTCACCGCGCGGATCGCGTCGTCGTAGTCCGCCCACGCCCGCCAGCCCAGGCCGTAGGCCTCGTGGTAGGCGATCCCGTTCGCGACGGCGGAGCGCCGCTGCATCGCGATCTGGTGACTGCCGATCAGGTAGCTCTTCGCGCGATCGAGCTCCTCGGCCGATGGCGCGGCGTCGCGGATGCGGTCGAGCTCGCCGCGCACGGCGGCGACCGCGGCCTCGAGCTTGTCGGGCGCGCACGCGAGGTAGATCGCGACGAAGCCGGGATCGACGCCCTCGACCGAGTGCGCCGACACGCGATACACGAGGCCGCGGTGGTCGCGCAGCTCGGAGAACAGCCGCCCGCTCTGGCCGCCGAGCACGGCGGCGAGCACCTCGAGCGCGAAGCGGTCGGGCGCATCGATCGTCGCGCCGGGAAACCCGACGACGAGGTGCGCCTGCGCGCGATCGATGTAGCGATACACCTCTCGCGCGGCGTCGGCGCGGTGATCGAAGTCCGGCGCGCGGACGAGCGGCACCGCCGGCTTGACCTTGCGCGCGCCGCCGTAGCGGCGGGTCGCGCGTGCGAGCGCGTCGTCGACGTCGACGTCGCCGACGATCGCGAGCGTGAGACCGGCGAGCGGATAGCGCGCGCGGTAGAACGCGAGCAGGTCCGCGCGCGACAGCTCGCCGATCGAGCTCGCGGTGCCGAGCACGTCGCGGTGGTACGGGTGATCGCCGTAGAGCGCCTCCGAGAACAGCCGGAACACGACCTGCGTCGGGTTGTCGTCCTGCGCGAGCTGGTCGCCGATCAACAGCTTCTTCTCGCGCGCGAGCTCGGCGGGTGCGAGCTGCGGCTCGACGATGCAGTCGGCGAGCAGCTCGAAGCCGGGCTGCCACGACCGCGCGAGCCACTCCGCGGCGATCCCGAAGCTGTTGCGGCCGGCGACGCCGCCGAGCGAGCCGCCGAGCCGGTCGACGCGATCGGCGACCTGGGCGGCATCGAGCTTGCCGCAGCCGCGCGTGATCATGCGCGCGAGCAGCGTCGATGCGCCGGCATGATCGTCGTCCTCGACGCGCTGGCCACCGCGCCACACCGCGCGCATCGCGACGATCGGCACCGACGGATCGCGGCGCACGATCACCGTCATGCCGCTCGCGAGCGTGACGCGCTTCTCGACGACCGCGGGCTGGTGTGCAGGCTGGGCGAGCGCGCGCCGCACGCGGGTCTCGGCATCGCGCGCGAACGCGGTCTTCGTGCGCGCGGCCGCCTTCGGCAGGATCGCGGCGACCGTCGCGTTGTCGGGGCGCAGGTAGCGGCGCACCGCGGCGGCGACGTCGTGGCGGCGCACCGCGCGGATGCGGTCGAGGTAGACGTGTGCGAACCGCGGATCGCCGGCGACCGTCGCGTTCCAGCCGAGCGTGCGCGCGCGGCCCTGCGCGGTCTCGAGCTGGCGCACGAAGCCGGCCTCGGCGGCGATCCGCGCCTTGTCGAGCTCGTCGGCGGACAGCTCGTCGGCGAGCGCGAGCGCCTCGTTCGCGAGCGCGCCGACCGTGGCGCGCGCGCTGTTCGCCCGGGTCGTCGCCGACAGCACGAGCAGCCCCGGATCGCGCAGCGCGTGGACGTGCGCGTGCGCGCCCGTCACGATCTGGTCCTTGTCGCGCAGCTGGCGCGGCAGCCGCGCCGACTCGCTCTCGCCGAGCAGGATCGCGGTGACGTCGAGCGCGGCGATGTCGGGGTGCCGCGCGGGCGGCACGTGGAAGCCGACGGCGACGTACGCCTCGCTGACGTCGCGGAACGCGGCGACCGCGCGCGGCGACGTCTGCGGCGGCTCGTGCACGGTGCGCCGATCGGGGCGGCCCGACGGCATCGCGCGGAACCGGCGCTCGACGCTGCGCCG
>JBLMXA010000598.1:0-10233 GCA_050257515.1 Acidobacteriota bacterium
CGACACGTGGCTCCTGCTCGCCGGCGACACGCAGTGGCAGCCCAGGACGCCGATGCCGTTCGCGCGCGGCGGCTGCGCGTACGGCGTGCTGGGCGGTCAGCTCGCGTGCGCGGGCGGCGAGGCGTCGACGTCGGCGCTCAGCTACACCGAGCTCTACGCGACGATCGACGACACCGGCACGCCGGCGATGCCCGACGCGATGGCCTGGACCGAAGGCACGCACATGCCCGAGAGCCGCGCCGGGATCCAGGGCGCCGCCGTCGGCCAGCGGCTGTTCGTACCCGGCGGCTCGCAGACGGTGCCGACGATCACGACCGGCTTCGAGCCGACCGACACGCTGTTCATCTACTCGCCGCTCGACACTCCGATGCCGTAGATCCTTTGGTCGCGACATGCGTAGAGGCCTTCATGCGCGCCTCCGTCCTCGCGATCGCCGCCAGCTTGTTCGCCGCACACCGCGCCGAGGCCTTCTGCGGCTTCTACGTCGGGGGTGCCGGCGCCAAGATGTTCAACAACGCGACCGAGGTCGTGCTGATGCGCCACGGCACCACGACGGTGATGTCGATGCAGAACAACTACCAGGGCCCACCCGAGCACTTCGCGATGGTGGTGCCCGTGCCGGTCGTCGTCCAGGAGTCGCACGTCAAGACGCTCGACAAGAGCGTGTTCGCGAAGATCGACGTGCTCGGCGCGCCGCGGCTCGTCGAGTACTGGGAACAGGATCCCTGCTACGTCGAGCCCGAGCGAGACGAGGGCGAGGAGGTCATGGTCGAGGACGCGGCACCGAGCAACGAGAAGTCCGACGACGACGACAGCGACCGCCGCGAGTACCACGTCAAGGTCGAGGCGAAGTTCTCGGTCGGCGAGTACGACATCGAGGTGCTGTCGGCCGAGCAGTCGACCGGCCTCGATCGCTGGCTGCGCGATCACGACTACACGATCCCGAAGAACGCCGAGCCGCTGCTGCGACCGTACGTCGAGCAGGGCACGAAGTGGCTCGTCGCGAAGGTCGATCCGAAGAAGGTGAAGTTCGAGAACGGCATGGCGACGCTGTCGCCGCTGCGCTTCTACTACGACAGTCCGGAGTTCGAGCTGCCGATCCGGCTCGGCCTCGCCAACTCGGCCGGCACGCAGGACCTGATCGTCAACATCCTCGCGCCGAACAGCACGCGCTACGAGGTCGCGAACTATCCGAACGCGACGATCCCGACGAACCTGATCGTCAACGACGCCGTGCGCACGCGCTTCGGCGAGTTCTACGCGGCGCTGTTCGATCACGTGCTCGACAAGATCCCGCACGCGGTCGTCACCGAGTACGCGTGGCAGGCGAACAGCTGCGATCCGTGCCCCGGACCGGTGCTCGATCCCGACGACCTCGCGACGTTCGGCGCCGACGTCATCGACGACAAGTACAAGAACATCGATCAGATGAGCTTCACGCTGACGCGCCTGCACGCGCGCTACGGCAAGGACCTCGGCAACGATCTCGTGTTCCGCGCGGTCGATCCGATCGTCGGCGGGCGCGGCATCCCCGACGAGCACGGCGGCGTGCCCGCCGGCGTGCAGCACGACAGCGAGAACAACTTCCAGGGCCGCTACATCATCCTCCACCCGTGGACCGGCGCGATCACGTGCGCGGCCCCGCGCCGCGGCATCTGGGGCGGGCCGAACAACACCCAGCAGATCGCGGCGACGCCGGCGACGAACCTCGCGTTCGCGCCGCGCGGACGCGTGCAGCTCGCGTCGCTCGTCGCGCAGGACGTGCCCGAGGTCGGCGTGCTGTCGTCCAAGCCGCTGCGCCTGCCCGATCCGTTGCGCAAGCCGGTCGGCTGCGGCTGCGAGGCCCAGGGCGGCGATCCGGCGCTGATCGGGATCGGCACGCTCGCGTTCCTCGTGCTGCGGCGAAGGCGACGGGTCACGGACAGCTCGTCATGTTCGTGATCCACGTCCCGAGGATCTGCACGGCGAGCGGATCGACGGCGAGCGTGCCGATCGGCGGCATCCCCGGGCGCGACGCCACGAGCTGGTAGACCTTCGAGCTCGCCGGATCGCCGACGACGATGTCGGGGCACAGGTTCGTGCCGGCGAGCGGCGTGTCGTAGCGCAGGTCGTGCACCGCGACGTGGTCGGGGTTGTGGCAGTGCGCGCAGTTCGCGGCCATGTAGCCGCGCATGCGCAGCTCCCACGTCTGCGACGGGTCGTGCGGCGACACGAACGGCGTCACGGTCATCGCCGGCGCGACGCCGAGCCGGGCGAGCATCGGCGGCTGATCGGCGATCACGCCGTCGTAGTCGAACCACCGCGCGAGCTGGGGCGCGCGCAGGCCGAGCAGCGGCCCGTACGTCGAGTCGTGGCAGGACGCGCAGTCGGTGCGGCTCGGATAGAAGTGCACGTGCGTGGTGCCGTCGTCGAGCGGCCACGCGAACGTGTCCTCGCTGTCGGGCTCGAGCTCGGCGTCGCTGCCGTCGGCGCGCCACTTGTACGAGAACCCTCGCCAGCCGAGCACGGCGTCGTTCACGAACACGCGCGTCTCCATCGGGCGGCGGGTCGCCGGATCGCCGGGCGTCGTCTCGTACGCGAACTCCTTGAACACGCGCGTGCCGGGCGGCACGTCCCACGCGCCGGTCGGCGACGTGCCGGCGATCGCGCCGTCGGGGAGCGCGACCCACCTGCGCTTCCTCGCGCCATCCGTCCACAGCTCGACGACGACGTCGTACGGCACGAGCCCGGGGTGCGCGACGGCCTGGAACGGCGACGCGATCGTGAAGCAGCCGGTCCGCGACAGCGTCGCCGGCGGCGCCGAGACCGGCACCGCGCAGCCCGCGACCGACGCGCGCGCGAGCCGCGGCTGCGCCGGACCGTCGAAGCGCGCGACCGCGAGCTGGCCGGCCGCGCTCGTCGCGACCACCGGCGCGTCACCGGCGGCGAGCGCGATCGAGGCTCCCGTTGCCGCGGCATCCGGCATCCACGTCGCGCCGGCGGCGACCTGCCAGGCCGCGCCGTCCCAGCGCGCGACCACGCCGCGGCGCGCCGTCTCGATCGTCTCGGTCCACGCCACGATCGGGTGATGATCGGCATCGAGCGCGATCGCGGGCGCGAGCGCGTCGCCCGCGACGTCGACGTCGAGCGCGCGGCCGAGGTGCGTCCATGCGGTCGCGCCGCCGACCGCCTCCGCGGCGAGCACGGCGAACGAGCCGGCCCACTGATCCCACGCGATCGCGAGCGTGTCATCGCGCGCGGCGAGCGACACGCGGTCGCTGCCGCGCGGCGGTGCGCCCAGCGCGATCGGCGCGAGCGCGATCCACAGCGCGTCGTAGCGGTACGCGATCAGGTTGCCGGCGGCGTCGATCCACGCGAGCGCGGGATGACCGGGCGAGCCGATCGCGAGCTGCGGCTGGCCGACGGGCGGTGCGACGAGCGCGAGCTCGCTGCCGATCGGCTTCCACGTGCCGTCGTCGGCGAGCTCGCGCACGCCGACGGTCTGGCCGAACACCGCGATCGCGAGCTCGTCGCCGCCGGCGAGCGCGAGCGCGGTCGCCGCACCCGGCGAGCTCAGCTCGTGCCACGCGCCGCCGCTCCACCGCGCGACGTGCGCGACGCTCGCGGCGATCCACGCGAGCACCGGCGCGCCGTCGCGATCGAGCGCGAGCCCGAACGAGCTCGCGTCGCACGGCTGCGGTGCGCCGAGCAGCTGCCAGCGGCCGCGCTCGAGCATGCCGGCCGCCACGGCGCCGGCGCTGGGCCAGGCCGCGATCACCGCGCCCGCCGGCGTCACCGCGAGCGCGGGCGCCGCAGCGGCGGCCGGCCCCGGCGCGATCGCCCACGGGGCGAGCTCGCCGTCGACCTCGCCGGCGCCGGCGAGCGCGATCGCGAGCGTGCCCGTGCCACGCGCCGCGGGATCGACCGTGACGTCGACCGTCGCGGGATCGTCGGGATCGATCGCTGCGGTCGCGTCGACGGGCGTACCGGCGAGCGTCGCGGTGACCTGCGCGCGCGCGACCGCGCCCGGATCGACCGGCGCGTCGAACGGGAAGCGCGCCGGCGCGTGCAGCCAGTCACCGGGCTCGCTCGCGACGAGGTGCGGACCGCCCTCGCCACCGATGCCCGGCCCGTCGGGCTCGCCACCGCTCCACGCACCGCGGTGACACGCACACGCGAGCGCGCAGCCGACGGCGAGGAGCTTCGGCACGCGGCCCCAGGCTTACAAGCGATGTGCCAGTCACGGCTCGCGCTCAGGAAGCTCGAGGCCGAAGCTGCGCGCGATCGCGAGCAGCTGCCCGAGTGCCGCCGGCACGGCGGACAGCGGGCCGCTCGCCGCGTCGCCGCCGATCTGCGTGTAGTGCACGGTGCCGAAGCTGTGCTGGAGCGCGCGCGCGATCTCCGGGAGTCCGTGCGTGACGAGGTCGCGCAGCGTGCGCTGTTGCGCCAGCAGCTGCTCGATCTCGGCGAGCCGGCGCTGGTGAGTGGCCTCGAGCTGGTGCTCGTGATCGCGCATCTCGGCGTCGCTGCGCCGCAGCTCGAGCGCGAGCTCGGCCTGCTTGCGATCGCGCTCCTGCGCCGCCTCCTGCTTCGCCTGCTCGAGCGCGCGCTCGTGCTCGAGCTCGAGCACCGCGGCGCGCTGCGCGGCCTCGGCGCGCGTGCGCTCGGCGGCCATCGCGGCGACGTCGGCCGCGGCCTTCATCTCGGCGCGCCGCGCCGCCTCGCGCGCCTCGACCTCGGTCGCCTCGGCCTCGGTCCGCGCCTTGAGCGCACGCGTCGCGCGCTGGTGCTCGAGCTGCGCCTGCTCGGCGCGCGCGGCGATCTCGGCGCGATACGGCGCCTGCAGGTGCGCGAACACGTGCGGGCTCTGGATCTTCACCTGCTGGATCTCGATCGTGTCGATCACGACGCCCCAGCCCTTCGTCGTCGTGTCGGCGGGCGAGCCCTCGCCGCCGACCACCGGCGCGATCTCGTCCATCAGGAACCCCGCGATCGTCTCCTTGCGACGCGTCAGGCAGTCATCGAGCGACAGGTTCGCGATCAGCCGCCGCGCCGAGCCGACGAACATCTCGCGCAGCGTCTCGGCGAGCTTCTCGGCCGCCGCCTCTGGGAACGTGAAGTTCAGCACGCGAAACGCGAGCAGCGGCTCGGCGATGCGATACACCGCGATGCCGGTGACGGCCACGCCGACGCGCTCGCGCGTCACCTGATCGGCGGTGAACTCGATGCGCTGGAGCGTGGTCGGCACGATCGCGATCGAGTGCCACGGCCACTTGAAGACGCGCGCGCCCTGCCCCGAGCGCTTGCGATCGATGTGACCGCCGCGGGTGACCACGAGGTACTCGCTCGGCTTCGCGCCGACGAACCCCCAGCGCTTGAGCTTGTCGGGATCCTCGACCGGCTTGCCGCTGCGCCAGCCGTGCTGGTAGCGCTCGATCGCGGTCGCGGTGGTGGTGCCGGGGTGAGATGTGGGCTCTTCGCGGACGATGTGGATCTTCGGAGCTGCCATCGCCGTGGCGCGAGTGCAGCGGCCGTGCCGAGGCAAGCTGGCATTCCTGCACGACGGCCGCTGCGCCGCGGTGGAGCAGCTGCTCCACATTGAAGCACGCACTTGCAGCGGCTGGTTTCGCGCGCATGATGAGGCGCATGGGGGCACCGTTTTCCGTCGAAGTGCGCGGCGAGCGCGCGAGCGTTTCATCCGGCAAGTCCACGCTGTTCGCGGCGATCCGCGTCGCCGCGCACGCCACGGCGCTCGAGCGCGAGCGCGCGCCGCTCGCGGTGTGCCTCGTGCTCGACGTCTCTGGCTCGATGAAGGGCGACGCGATCGCGCACGTGCTCAAGAGCTGCGAGATGGTCGCCGAGCTGCTCGGCCCGCGCGATCGCCTCGCGATCGTGACGTTCGCCGATCACGCCGGCGTGCGCTGCGGGCTGACCGCGCTCGACGACGGCGGCCGCGCGCAGGTGCTCGCCGCGCTGCGCGACATCCAGGCCGATGGCGCGACGAACATGCACGCCGGCCTCGAGGCCGCCGCCGGGCTGCTCGTCAGCGCGTCGCCCGAGCTGCGCCGCGTGATGGTCGTGCTCAGCGACGGCCAGCCGAACCGCGGGCTGTCGTCGGCGTCCGAGCTCGCGGCGTACGTCAAGACGCTGCGCCCGCTCGGTGTGTCGGCGCTCGGCTTCGGCCTCCACCACGACGAGCTCGTGCTGACGGCGATCGCGACCGCCGGCTCCGGCCGCTACGCGTACGTGCCCGATCCGATCGGCGCGCGCGTCGAGCTCGCGCGCGCGGCGCTCGCGCACGGCGGGATCGTCGCCGATTCGCTCGAGCTCAAGCTGCGTCCCGCGGAGGGCGTCGAGCTCGTACGCGTGGTGCCGGCGATGCAGCTGCGCCACGGCGGCAGCGGCATCGCGATGTCGGTCGGCGACGTGTTCGTCGACGAGTCGCGCGTGATCGCGGTCGAGCTCGCGCTCGACCTCGCGGCCGCCCGCGGCGAGTTGTTCCGGCTGCAGGTCACCGGACGCTCGCCCGACGGCGTGCAGCATGCGGTCGACGCGCTGCTCCGGGTCGACGTCCACGCCGGCCCGCACGCGATCGATCGCGACGCCCAGCGCGACATCCTGCTCGTCCGCGCCGATTCCGCGCGCGACGACGCCCGCGCCCATGCCGACCGCGGCGCGCTGCCGGCGGCCGCGTCGCTGCTGCGCGCGGTGCTCGCCGAGATCGACGCGAGTGAACGCTTCGTCGCCAACGACGGCTCGCCGCTCGCCGAACTCCGCGAGCAGATCGTCGACGAGATCGCGAACTACGAGCGCCGCGGCTCGGACGCCGAGCGCGGACATCAGATGAAGGCGTCGCGCTCGTACCACGCGCAGGTCACGCCATCCGCGAGGATGAACGTACCGGCGCCGGGCGTGCTGGTCAGCGAGGACGGCGTGCGCCACCAGCTGTACACGAGCACGACGCTCGGCCGCGGCCAGCACAACGAGATCCCGGTGATGGAGCCGTCGGTCAGCCGCCGCCATGCGAACATCATGTACGTCGACGGCAAGTTCCGGCTCCACGACCTCGGGTCGACGAGCGGCTGCTACCTCAACGGCCAGGCCGTGCACCTGAAGAACCGCGTCGAGCTCAAGCACGGCGACATCATCCAGCTCGGCTTCGCCAAGTTCCGGCTCGAGCTCGACAAGTAGTACGCTCGGCAGGTGCGCATCCTGCTCGTCCGTCATGGCGAGTCGCTCGGCAACGTCGACCCGACGATCCACGCGACGACGGCCGACCACACGATCCCGCTGTCGGAGCGAGGCGTCGAGCAGGCGCGCGCCGCCGGCCGCGCGGTCGCCGAGCACTACCAGCGCGCGCTCGGCGACGACCGCCCGCACGTGCGGCTGTGGGTGAGCCCGTACAAGCGCACGCGACAGACCGCCGACGCGCTGATGGAGACGGCCGGACCCTGGATCACCGATCGCGTCGAGCACATCCTGCTGTGCGAGCAGCAGTTCGGGCTGTTCGATGGCGTGCCCGACGAGGACCTGCCGAAGCGGTTCCCCGCCGAGCACGCGTACTACGACATGCAGTGCCGGTTCGGCGGCAAGTTCTGGGCGCGCATGCCGCAAGGCGAGTCGCGCTTCGACGTCGCCAAGCGCATCCACCAGGCGTTCGGCACGTTCCACCGCGATGCGATCGAGCACGGCATCCGCGAGATCGTCGTGATCTGCCACGGCGTCACGCTGCGCGCGTTCGTCATGATGTGGTGCCACCTGTCGCCCGAGTGGTTCGAATCCGAGCCGAACCCGAACAACTGCGCGATCCGCGTGATCGACGCGGGCACCGATCGCGGCTACGTGTTCGAGGGCTTCGAGCGGCCATGACGATCGAGATCGCCTCGGGCATCGGCCCCGCGCGCGTCGACCTCGCGTACGAGCGGCTCGGCGACCCGGCCGCGCCGCCCGTGCTGCTGATCATGGGCCTCGGCGCGCTCGCGCTGCGCCGCGATAGCCGAGCGGTCCGACGGCCGCCGCGATCGCGCGCCCGACGGCCTCGTCGCGCGCCGCGATCATGAAATCGACCACCATCGGCCGCGCCATGTCCGAGCCGTCGTCGGCGACCCGCCTCAGCGCGTCACCGTCGGCATCTCGCGGGTACGTCGCCATCGCTCTGGCCTACTGTACACTTCCAGCATGCCCTGCCCGCGCTGCAGCTCGTCCGACGTCTCGACGAAGTCGAGCGCCGGCTGGTGCGCGGACTGCGAGAGCGCCTACGACACGTGGGTGCGGCGCCACGCGAGCGACATCATCTGGGCGGTGATGGGCGGTGGCGTGGTGATCGCGGTGCTCGGGCTCGGGCTGCCGCTGCTCGGGCTCGGCTCGCTCGTCGGTGCGACCGCGGCGTTCGCGGGCTCGGCGACGATCTACGCGCTGTATCGCGGCACGCAGCGGCGGCGGCGGCGGCAATTCCTGCGCGGGGTTGCGCTTCCTCGCGCGTACCTGCCGGCGCCGAAGTAAGATCGCGGGATGATCGGCATCCCCGTCGCGTTCGCGGCGTTCGGTCTGGGCGAGTGGGCCGCGCACAAGTACGTGCTGCACGGGCTCGGCCGCGATCGCAACAGCCGGTTCGCGTTCCACTACCACGAGCACCACCAGGCCGTGCGCCGCAACGGCTTCTACGACCCGGCGTACGAGGGACCGGTGTGGAGCACGCCGACGCAGTCGCGCGAGGCGATCGGGCTCACCGCGATCGCGCTCACGGTCGCGCCGCTGTTTCCGATCGCGCCGTTCTACACGACGACGTTCTGGTACTGCCTGTGGCGCTACCGCCGCGATCACCGCCGCGCGCACCTCGATCCCGAGTGGGGGCGCAACCACCTGCCCTGCCACTACGACCACCACATGGGCGACCAGGACAAGAACTTCGCGATCGTGTGGCCGTGGGTCGACGCCCTGCTCGGCACGCGCGAGCACTTCGTCGGCAGCGACAGGGAGCGCGAGATGCATGCGAAGCACGCGGCGCGCGCCGAGACCGCGAAGGCGGGCGCTGCCGTGCGCGCGCAGCGCAGGAACCCGCTGCGCCGGCTTCTCGCCTACCGCCGCTGAGCGGCCGCGAGTGCCGCGGTGAGCGGCGCGAGCTCCTCCTCGGTCGTCTGCACGCCGCGCGCGATCGCGAGCGCGCGCTCGAGCAGCGGCTTCGCGTCGTCGAGCTTGCCGAGCGCGACGTCGGCGCGGCCGAGCATGCCGAGCGGTTCCCACAGCGCCGGCGCGTCCTTGCCCTTGTCGGCCTCGATGATCGTCACGGCGCGCTGCGCGAACGTGGTGCAGTCGGCCCACTTGCTCGCCGCGAGCTCGACCTCGGCGCGCGCGACGAGCGTGTCGGTGAGCGCGCTCGAATGGTGCTGCTCCTCGAGCGCGACCGCCTGGTCGAGCTCCTCGCGCGCGTCGGCGAGCCTGCCGAGCCCGGCGAGCACCTGCGCGTGCGTGGTGAGCACCGTGTGATAGACGCTGCTCGTCGTGCCGAGCCGCTGCGCCATCGCGAGCCCGCGCTCGATGTACGGCAGCGCGCCGGCGGCGTCGCCGTGCTTGCGCAGCATCTCGGCGACGTTGTTCAGCGTCGGCAGCAGCACCGGGCTGTTCTTGCCGAGCGCCTTCTCACGGATCGCGATCGCGCGATCGAACGTCGCGCGCGACTTCGCGAGCTCGCCGGTGTGCGCGTAGACCTGCGCGAGCGAGCCGAGGCTCGACGCGACGTCGACGTGCTCGGGCCCCTCGGCGATCTCGATCAGCTTCAGCGCGTGCTCGAGGTGCGGGCGCGCCTTCGCGTACTCCTGGTTCGCGACCAGCGCGAGCGCCATCTGCTGCTCGGCGGTCGCGATCAGCAGGCCGGCATCCGGTCCGTACAGCTTCTGCGCGAGCGCGAGCGACTTCTCGTTCGCCGCGACCGCACCACGCGGATCGCCGCCTCGCGACAGCACGATGCCCTCGGCCTGGAGCAGGCGCAGCTCGAGCAGCGCGTCGCCCTGGAGGCGCGGCGCGGTCGCCTCCGCCAGCGCGAGCCACGTGCGCGCGACCTCGTCCTTGCCGCCCTCCGCCGACGAGATCGCCGACATCAGCGCCGCGAGCGCGAACACGTCGTCGCGCTTGCCCTCGAGCGCGGCGGTCGCCGCGGCGGCGAGGGACTTCGTCGAGTCGTTCGTGTCGCCCGCCGACAGCTGGCCGAGCGCGACCGCCATCATCCCGTCGGCCTCGGCGGGCTTGTACGGGATC